>DASUAS010000284.1:0-11386 GCA_035763625.1 Acidimicrobiia bacterium | reverse complement strand
GCGGTTCGGGCCCAGCGCCTGACGACCGTGCTCAAGCGGCGGGCGTCTCCGTGATGTCGGCGTCGAGGTCGAGGTGCAGGTGCTTCGCCGCGTTCCCCACGAGCAACGTGTGACGCAGCTCGGGTGACAGGTCGGCGAACGTCTCCTCGATGTACTTCTGCGAGTGCGGGAAGGTGCCGACCGAGTGCGGGAAGTCGCTCCCCCACCAGAAGAGCTCGAGCGGCATCTCGTGCGGGAGCTCCTGGCCGATCTTCACCGCCAGCGGTTCGCGCACCATGCCGTAGAGCGCGTGGTCGCGCATGTATTGCGACGGCATCTTCGGCAGCTCGAGCTCGAACCAGCTGTTGTACTCGAGGTAGTCGCGGTCCATGTAGTAGAGCGCGGCGGGGAAGATCGCGGCGTTGATCTCGGCGAAGTAGAACTTCAGCTCCGGGAAGCGCTCAAAGGTGCCGTTGACGATCAGCTGCGCCATCGTGGGCGCGGGCGGCGACTGCGAGTGCTGGGTCATCCCCGCTTCGACCGGCCACTGCGACGTGTCGTGACGAGGGCCGCCGAGGTTCATCACGCCCGCGAACGAGAAGTGCGGCGAGAGCGGCATGTCGAGCTCGAGCGCCTTCTCCCAGAAGCGGTCGTCCTCGGGCTTCGGTCCACCGCCGCCGTTGGGGCTGTTGAGCAGCTGCACCGACTTGAACCCGAGCTCGTGCGCGCGCTCCAGCTCGGCGACCGCGTCGTCGATGCCCGAGATCGGCATCAGCGCGTTGCCGAACAGGCGGTCGGGCGCGATGGAGCAGTAGTCGACGAGCCAGTCGTTGTACGCGCGCACCATCGCCAGGTACACGTCGTGCTCGGGGATCTTCTCGAGGAAGCGGCTGGCGAACACCGGCGCGAACAGCAGCTCGGCGTCGATGCCGTCCTCGTCCTGCTCCCGCAGGCGCTGCGCACCGTCACCGGCGCCGTCGGTGCGCGAGCCGTCGTCCTTGAAGTAGCTCTGACCCGCGAACTTGACCTTGCCCCGGCCGCGCAGGTTCTGACTCGCGTAGGTGAGCGGCATGCCCTCCATCAGCCACGCGTCGCCGCCGCCGTCGGGCAGGGTGATGAGCTTCGGCGCGCGGTCCTTGAACTTCTCGGGCAGGAAGGCGACGAAGTCGGGGGGCGTCTCGAGGTGTCCGTCCCCGGAGATGATCTGGTACTTGCGGCCCATGACGCTGCTCCCCCTGTTCAGGTGACTCCTCGGCCTGTCTACCACCGTCGACGGGAGCGTCCCAGCGACGCTCAGCCCGTAGCCGGCTTCGTGCGGGCCAGCACCTCTCGGTAGGGCAGGCCCTTGTTGGGATCGGGCTCGCGCGGCAGCCCCAGCGCGCGCTCGCCGATCACGTTCTTGTTGATCTCGTCGCTGCCGCCGGCGATCGACATGCAGCGCACGAAGTTGAACTGCTCGGCGAACCGGCCGCCCTCGACGCCGTCGTCGCCCCAGAGGAGTCCGTCGGGACCGAGGATGTCGAGGGCGATCTCGGCGACCAGCTTCATGGTGATCGTCTGCTGGTTCTTCGCCATGTTCGGGAAGCCGGGGATGTCGCGGCCACGCGCCGCGGTCTCCTTCATCCGCTGACCGCTCAGCTCGCCGATGCGCGCCAGCGAGTGGACGCGCGCCAGCTTCTGGCGGAGCATCGGATCGTCGGTGCGCCCGCGCTCACGCGCGAGGGTGACCAGATCGGCCACCGTGACCCCTCGGCCCATCTCCTCGGGGCGCAGGGCTGCGACGTCGCCCGCCCGCTGGTCGAGATAGCCCTCCTTGGTACCCGGGGGCGGGAACCCTCCACCCGCGTTGCCGGCACCGATGCCGCTGCGCTCGAAGAACAGCGTCGTGTTGGCGACCGCCCAACCGTTGTTGAGCCCGCCGATGAGGTCGGCGTCGTCGACCACCGCGTCGTCGAAGAACACCTCGTTGAACAGCGCGCGTCCCGTCATCTCGCGCAGCGGACGGATGGTGACGCCGGGCTGATCGAGCTTGAACGCGAACCACGAGATGCCGGCGTGCTTGGGCACGTCGAAGTCGGTGCGGGCGAGGAGCATCCCGTAGTCGGACTCCAGCGCCTGCGAGCTCCAGACCTTCTGCCCCGAGATGATCCAGCGGTCGCCGTCGCGGGTGGCCCGGGTGGTGAGGCCGGCGAGGTCGGAGCCGTTGCCGGGCTCGCTGAACAGCTGGCACCACGCCAACGAGCCGTCGTAGATCGGTGTCACGTGCCGCTCGACCTGCTCGGGCGTGCCGTGGGTGAGGATCGTCGGCGCGGCCATCATCATGCCGAGGCCACCGGGCGGTGGGACCGCGCCGGCCGCGCGGAACGCCTTGAACACCGTGCCGACGGAACGACGCGAGTAGCCGCGACCACCCCACTCGAGCGAGAAGTGCGGCGCGGTCCAACCCGCTTCGCCCACTCGCGCCCACCACTCACGCACGGTCAGGTCGGGGTCCCAGTTGCGCGCCAACCAGGCCTCGACCTCTTGCTGCAGTCCCTCGTCGTCCTCAGGCATGGGCGGCAGCGTATTGCGCGCGGGTCAGGCCTGCGCCAGCCCGCACGTTCGCGCCTCGACGGTCAGGTCGTCGTCACATGCCACGCTTCGGGTCGAGCGTGCCCTCCACGCCCCGCGCCATCGAGTCCTGCGCGAACGTCGACACGAGCGTGCCGTCCTGAGCGAAGACCGCGCCCGAGCCGAAGACCCGCCCGCGCCCGGCGTACGAAGCCTCCTGCGCGACCAGCAACCAGCTGCCCACATCGGCGGGTTCGTGGAAATGCGCGGTGTGGGAGATCACACCGGTGGAGATCGAGGTGTGCGCGTCGGCGATGTTGATCTCCTCGTGCGGACGCATCGCCAGCCCGATGATGAACCCCGGCTGGCACCACGCGACGAGCGCCTGGTTCGCAGCCACCGAGTCGTACGACTCGGTGTGGCGCATCCAGAAGTACATCGCGGGCGAGCCGTCGGCGCCGACTGCCCCGGGGAGGTCGACCAGGCGGGACTCGGTGCCGGGGAACACGGTGATCGACGGGTTGGGCGTCGCCGCGTCGGGTCCCGGGACGTCGGGCATCGTCGGCTGGTGCCGCATGAGGTCGGGTTCGACCGCGTTCAGCGGCACCAGCCCGCGGGACAGGAGGCGTTCGCCCTGGTAGGCGGTGATGGTGTCGCTGGCCCAGGCCCGACCGGCGTGCATGGCGTCGAGCGCGAGCTCCATCGGACCGGCGCTGTACGTCCCCGCGCGGGCGAAGATCGCGTGGATCGACTTCACCTCTTTCTGGCCGCCGCAGTTGGCGTCGGACGCCATGATCATCTGGGCCAGGATCTGGCCGCTGAAGACGACGTCGCGCCCTTCCGGGTCGTCGCTGGGATGCGGCGCCGCCCACCGTCCCCCGCCGAGGTCCTGCACCTGCAACGTCGCCGGCAGCTCGCTCATGGTTCTCCCTCTGCTTCCACGGACCGCCGCACGCTACCGGCGTCCGCGTCCGGGGTACAAAGGTCCGATGAGCGAGGAAGAGCCCCCGCGAACGGATGCGCCACCGAGCGGACGCCACGAGACCGAGGCCGAGCGCATCGACCGCAACATCGGGGAGCTCCTGCAGGAGTTGCGCGTCGCCGGGCTCGGGGTCCAGGTCCTCTTCGGCTTCCTGCTCGCGATGCCCTTCACGAACACGTTCTCGTCGCTCGACCCGGAGCAGCGCCGGCTCTACGTCGCCGTGCTCCTGCTCGCGGCGCTCTCGACCGCGCTGCTCACCGCGCCCGTCGCCTATCACCGCATCGTCTTCCGCCGCCACAAGAAGCACGACCTGCTTCGCTTCGCCAACTCTGCGGCGCTGGCCGGGTTGGCCACCGTCGCGCTCGCGATCAGCGGCGCCGTGCTGCTCGTGGTGAGCGTCGTCTACGACGGTCTCGTGGCGGCGATCATCGCGGCATTGGTCACCGGCGCGTACTTCGTCCTGTGGTACGTGGTGCCCCATCTCAACCACCGCGACGACGACTACTGAGCCTGTGATCCGCCGCGATCTCCCGCCGAGATGTCCGCCGAGATCCGCAGTTTGACCGCCCGCCGCGGGGGGCACGATCGCCTCGTGGACGATCGTGGGAGCGACGATCTCGACGGCGTGGCCCGGGGCGCGGAGACCCTGCTCGACGTCCTGGCCCGGTACACCAGCCACGGCTGGTCGTCGCAGTTCGCCGCGCGCGCGGGCGGAACGATCGAGTGCGAGAGCTGCCACCACTCCGTCGCGGCTCCCGATGCCCCGGTGCTCGAGCTGCGACGCCTCGAGGGTGCCTCGGATCCCGACGACATGCTCGCCGTGGTCGCCGTGGAGTGCCCCAACTGCGGGCTGCGCGGTTCGCTCGTCCTCAACTACGGGCCGACGGCGACCGTGGAGGACTCCGCCGTACTGGTCGGACTCGGCGACGCGCCGCGATGACCTTGGCGAACGCCGACGCGCCCGGGTCGACCACGGTCCACCTCCGGGGCGACATCGACGTGACCAACGCGCACGAGATCGGCAACGAGCTCACCGGGCTCGTGAGCGCCGGCAACGACACCATCGTGATCGTGTGCTCGTCCATCACGTTCGTGGAGTCGCGCGGCCTGGCGATGATGGCGCGGGTCCAACGCTTCGCCGACGAATCGGGCTGCCGGTTGTCGTGGCGTGCGCTGCCCCTCCACGTCCTCCAGTCGATCCACCTGACCGGTCTCGACCGGTACCTGCACATCGAGGCGTAGCGATCCGCCGCGGCGGGTAGGAGCGCGTGATCACAGACTCCGCCTTCGCAAGGAGACCGTCATGCGATTCCTCTTCCGACTCGCCGTGCTCGCGCTGGCCGCGGTGGGCGCCAAGGCGCTGTACGACCGGTTCGCACCCAAGGCCGCCGAGCTGCGAGGCCCGGCCGGTGACGTGCTCGACTCGGCGAAGAGCGCGGCGCGCGACGTCTCGCAGCACGCCAAGGAGGCCGCGACCGGCGTCGCCGACGACGCGCGGTCGCGTGCCGGGAGCGTGCGCGACGACGCGGCTGCCGCGGCCGACCAGGCGCAGCGCGCCATGTCGGACGAGACGCCGACCGCGGCCAACGCGGTCTCGACCCAGGGCTGATCCGAGCCGGTCAGGAGCGGCCGGTCAGAGATGACCGGTCAGGAGAAGGTGAACCCTTCGTAGTCGTTGGCGGCGACGCGGTCGCACTCGTCGATGTAGGTGTGGAGGCCACCGACATACGGCAGGAACACCCGCACCTTGCCCGGGATGTTGTCGCCGAGGTACCACGAATTGCACGTCGGCGCGGTGTACATCGTGCCGGTCGCGACCCGGTTCACCTCTTCGACCCACGCGTCCTGGGCCGCGAGCGTCGGCTCGACTGCCACCTGCCCGTGGTCGCGCACGTAGGTCAAGAGGCCGCCGATCCATTCGACGTGCTGCTCCGCGCACACGACCATGTTGGCGAGCACCGACGGACTCCCCGGCCCGGTGATGGTGAAGAAGTTGGGGAAGCCCACGGTCTGCACACCGAGCAGCGTGCGCGCACCGGCGGCCCACGCGTCGCGCAGCGGCAGACCGTCGCGCCCGCGGATGTCGATGCGGAAGAGCGCACCGGTCATCGCGTCGAAGCCGGTCGCGAACACGATCACGTCGAGCTCGTAGAAGCCCTGCGCGGTCTGGATACCGGTCGGTGTGATCTCCTGGATCGCACCGCGACGCAGGTCGACGAGCGTGACGTGGTCGAGGTTGAACGTCTCGTAGTAGTCGGTGTGGAGGATCGGCCGCTTGCAGCCGAGCGGGAGGTCGCGAGGGGAGAGTCCATCGGCGGTCTCCGGATCCTCGATCACCCGGCGCAACATCTCGCGATAGAGCTCGGCGCCGGCTTCGTTGGCGTCGAGGTCGCGCAGCACATCGCTCCAGGCTCGGCAGGCCGCCCACCCCAGCTCGTCGACCGCGGCGAGTCGCTCGTCGGGTGACGCTTCGAGGATCGCCACGTCGCGCGGCAGCGGCACCGCGATCGCGCCGCTGGTGCCGACGACGCCGCCGTAGTTGCGGCGTTGCTCGACCCGCAGCTCCCGATACTGCTCCTTCACCTTCTGCTGGAGGTCGGGATCGAGCGGCTTGTTGCCCGCCGGCCACGCGTAGTGCGGTGTGCGCTGGAACACGTACAGCTCGGCGGCGTCACGTGCGAGCTCGGGCGTCGCCTGCACGCCGGACGACCCCGTGCCGATGAGCCCCACCCGCATGCCGGTGAGGTCGGGCGGATCCTTCGGCCACGCGTTGGTGTACAGCGAGACGCCGGCGAACGTCTCGCGTCCGGGGATCTCCGGCGCGAGTGGCGCCGAGAGGCAGCCCGTGGCCATCACCAGGAACTGGGCGGAGAAGCGGTCGTCGTGGTCGGTCTCCACCAACCAGCGCTGGTTCGCGTCGTCGTAGGTCGCGGCGGTGACGCGCGTCCCCAATTGGATGTCGCGCCGAAGGTCGAAGCGGTCGGCGACGTGGTTGAAGTAGCGCTCGAGCTCCTCCTGCGCCGGGAAGACCTCGGACCACTCCCACTCCTGCTCGAGCTCGGGCGAGAAGCCGTACGAGTACTCCATGCTCGGCACGTCGCAGCGGGCACCGGGATAGCGGTTCCAGTACCAGGTGCCGCCGACGCCGTCGCCGGCTTCGATGACGTGCACCGAGAAGCCCAGCTCGCGGAAGTGGTGCAGCGCGTACATCCCGGAGACGCCCGCGCCCACCACCACCACGTCGAACTCGGCGCTGTCGCTCATCCGGAGTATCCCCCTGTCCGTGGACCCTGAAGGATGGTCCCTGAACCGCGCCGACCGCCACTGCATCGAGCGGCGTGACCGAACGAACCGGGCGAACCGGGCGAGCGGTCGCGAGCGACGGAGGAGGGTCAGAGCTTCGTCGTCTTGACCAGGTTGCGGACGTGGGACGAGGTGCTGATCGATCCCGCGGACAGGTAGTCGCCGGCGTTGGCCGCGATCTTCGCCCGGTCGTAGCGGTAGTTGACCATGAGGCCGAGCGACTCCTCGATGCCGTACGCCGCCGGGTTGGCCATCCAGTCGATGCGCTCGAGCGAGGCGCCGTTCGCGAGGTGGAAGTTCGCGACCGGGTCGATCGCCCGACCGTCGCGCACCGTCGTGAGGTAGCGCGCGCCGGCGGACAGCAGACCCGGACGCACGCGCTCCGCCAGCGTCGGGTCGTCGATCCAGGTGCGGTCGGTGAGGCCGGCCAGGGCGCCGGCGTCGGGACCGAGCGCCTCCGCCTCGGCGGGAGTCAGCTCACCGCGCTCGACCTGGCCCACCAGCCAGGCGCGGAACCCGGGCAGGGGCGAGAGCGTGGCGAACGTCTTCAGCTGGTCGTTCTCGTGCCGGAGCGCGTCGACGACCTGCTTGATGAGCTCGTTGCCCAGGTGCACACCGGCGAGACCGGGCTGCGCGGAGGTGATCGAGTAGAAGATCGCGGTGTCGGGGTCGTCGACCGCGTCGGCGCGGTTCAGCAGCTCGGGCAGGTGCTCGGCGAGTCCGTGGGTGAGCGCGATCTCCACGAACACGATGGGCTCGTGCTCGAGCGCCGGGTGGAAGAAGCCGTAGCAGCGCTGGTCGCCGTCGAGGCGGTGGCGCAGGTCGTCCCAACCCGAGATCGCGTGCACGGCCTCGGTGGCCATCAAGCGCTCGAGGACCGACGCCGGCGAGTCCCAGCTGATCTGGCGCAACCCGAGCAGCCCGACGTCGAACAGGGTCGAGAGGTGGCCGCTCAGCTCGTCGTCGAGCATGCCCAGCGCGGGGTCGGTGCTGCGGAGGGCCAGGAGGTCGGCGCGCAGCTCGACCAGGAACCCGACGCCGTGGGGCAGACCGGTGATCACGTGGAGCCATGCCGCGTAGCGGGGCACGACCGCCCGGCGCAGCGCACGCTCGGCCCGGGCCCGCTCGGTCGGGGTGCGGGACGCCCGGATGGTGTCGACCGCGCGGTCGAGCGCGCCGGGATCGGCACCGAAGCCCTCCGCCAAGGTGGTGAGGAAGCGGCGGCGCCCGTCGGCATCCAGTCGGGAGTACGCGCCCACGAGCCGCTCGGCCGCGGCGCGGCGGGCGTTGGTCTCGGGTTGGTCGAGCACGTCGTCGATCGCCTTCACCACCCGGGTGACGTCGCCCTCGGGCAGATCGGGGGCCAAGACGAGGTCGTGCGAGCGGCGCAGGGCGCGCCACCAACCACGGAACGGACGGCGGCGGGCGAGCTCGGTCACCTCACCAGTACACCCGATCGGGTGGTCAGCAGCGACCACCTCGGTCCGTGACGATGGCCGGGACCCGGGCCGGCGCGGCCACCGGGCCGGCCGCGCGCCCTGAGCTCGATCAACCCGCGCGCGTGGCGCGGTGGCGCTCGATGTGGCGCTGCTCGAGCTCGTGGACCTCGTCGTCGGCCGCGGCCTGCACCCGCACGTAGCGGTCGTCGGCCTGAGGCAACGCACGGATCAGCTCGTCGAGCTTGAGCTGCGTGGCGACCTGCTCGCGTCGTTGCGTGTGATGGACGACGAACACCATCACCAGGGTCACCGCGGCGACGACGGTGGAGAACGCCACCTCCCACGTCTCGGGGAAGCCGGCGATCGCCAGCGCCAGGACGAACCCGGCGACGGCGGCTCCGACGACTCCGGCCGCGGCCGCGTGCGCGACGACGCGGTCGACGCGATGCAACACACCGCTCACCCTCGTGCCCGTCGGGACGGTCGGTTCCATCGCGTCGCGCTACCCCAGCGTCGGTGTGTCCAACCGCGGCCGTCAGGTCCAGAGCGCGAGCAGCTCGTCGGTGGTGGTGAGCGTCGCGATGAGTGAGAGCGAGTGCTCGAGCACGGCATCGGCGTACTCACGCGGCACGCCGGCGACGGCGTCGGTCGGGATGACGACCTGGTAGCCGAGATCGAGCGCGGTGAGGGCCATGCCGAACACGCCGAGGTTCACCGACACACCTGTCGCGACCACCGTCCGCACGCCGAGGTTGCGCAGGATCTGGTCGAGCGACGTCGACGTGAACGGCGTCATGCCGTGCATGCGGGGCACCACGATGTCGCGTGGGTCCTCGAGCCCGGTGATCAGCTCGGCGCCGGGCGTGCCCAGGTCGGTGGCGGTCGACCCGTGCTCGCGCCGTTGCTTCGCCGACATCGCGAAGATCTTGCAGTTCTCGGTGGAGCCCGCGCCGTCAGGTCGCGCGGCCACGGTGCAGTGCACGACGCGTGCGCCGGCGCGGCGCGCGCCGTCGCACAGCCGAAGCACCGTGTCGAGGGTGCCGGCACGCTGCAGCTCGTCGACCAGCGCGCGGAACATCGCCCCCTCCCCCACCACACCGTTCTGCATCTCCATGGTGAGCACCGCGGTGGTCGACGGCTCGAGAATCGCCCGGAGGCGTTCGTCGCGACTGGTCATCGTTCCTCCTGGACGCACACATTCGTGTCGGTGCCCGCGCCGCGCGGATCACCTGAGAGCAGCCGGTCGGTCAACACCACCGGGAACGGCAGCCCGTCGACGAGCACCGCCCGACCATCCGTGGCGCAGTGGTGCACGGTGACGCCGGCGGCCGCGAGCGCGCGCTCGGCGAGCGCCTGATCGGCGACGGTGAGCCCGAGGGCCAGGCACCGCGGTCGCGCGTGGACCGCGCCCCACACCGCGCGGCTCGTCGCGTCGTCGCCGGGGATCGGGTAGAGCGCGAGCATGCAGTCGCCGAGATCGAGCGCGCAGTGCGCGACGTCGATCGCGTCGCCGTGGTCGTACGTGACCAGCGCGGTGTCGAGCACCTCGGCGAGCCGCTCGCCGTCCTCGGCGGGATCGCGCACGAGCGCGCCCACGAACGCCATGTGCTCGACGTCCACCAGGGGTTCCTCCACGAACGCAGGCACGGGCGCGCCCCACCGCGGGTCGTCGTCCTGGACGTGGCTGGCCCACTCGAGCACCAGGCCCGCGGTGGCACCTGGACGCGTGAACACGATCTCGGGACCGATGCGCGACGCGACCTCGACCCCGAGCGGCTCGAGGCGGGCCAGGGTCGCCGCGAGATCGGGCACCTGGACCGCCACCGAGTGCATGCCCCCGCCGAGGCGCGCCACGAAGCCCGCCACCGACGAGCCGTCGCCGTACGGCGCACCGATCTCGATCGAGTTGTCCCCGATCCAGGTCATGCCGCCGTCCCGACCGACCGGCTCGGGCAGCTGCTGGCGGTGCAGCACCCGGCAGCCGAACAGGCGGGCGAGCGGGCCCAGGATCCCGTCGTAGTCGGGACCCATCGCGGTGGCGTGGAACATCCAGCGCACGTCGGCCATGCCCGCAGGCTGCCACACCGGGCCGAATCGATGACTGAGTGAGGACTCACTCAGGATATGATGCGCCGATGACCACCTCGGTGCAGGGCCATCTCCCCGGCAAGGGGCGAGCCGCGGCCCTCCCCACCGAGGAGCGGCGCTCCACCATCGTGGCCGCCACCCTGCCCCTCTTCCTCGAACAGGGCGCCGCGGTGACCACGCGGGAGATCGCCCAGGCCGCCGGGATCGCCGAGGGCACCATCTTCCGGGTCTTCCCCGACAAGACCGCCCTGCTCGACGCGGTCATCCGGGCCGCCCTCGACCCCACGCCGACGAACGCGGCGATCGAGGCGATCGACCCCGGTTTGTCGCTGGAAGACCGGCTCGTCGACGTGGTGGAGATCCTGCGCAAGCGCGTGCTGTACCTGTTCCGCGTCTTCAGCGCCGCGTCGGGCACCACCCGCGGCGCGCAACCCGAGCGCAGCCACGACCTCCCGGCGCTCACCGCCATCTTCGCCGCCGAGGCGCAACACCTCTCGCGTCCGCCCGCCGACGCCGCGCGAGTCCTGCGCGGGCTCACGTTCGCGTGCGTGCACCCCTCGTTCGGCACCGACGACCCACTCACCTCGGAGGAGATCGTGGCCGTGTTCCTCGACGGCGTCCGCCGGACCGGCGGCGAAGCGGGAGAGGCGCCGTGCTGACCCGGCTGCTGCGCGACTACCTCAAGCCGTACAAGCGCTGGCTCGGTCTCATCGTCGCCTTCCAGATCGTGCAGGCGACCTGCACGCTGATCCTGCCGACGCTCAACGCCGACATCCTCGACAACGGCGCGTTGAAGGGCGACACCGACTACATCTGGAAGTTCGGCGCCATCATGCTCGCGGTCACCTTCGTGCAAGTGGTGTTCGCAATCGCCGCCACGTTCTACGGCTCGCGCTCGGCGATGGGGTTCGGGCGCGATGTGCGCCGCGACCTCTTCCACACCGTGATGGGCTACTCGGCGCGCGAGGTCGGCCAGTTCGGAGCGCCCTCGCTCATCACGCGGATCACGAACGACGTGCAGCAGGTGCAGGTGTTCACCCTGATG
>DASUAS010000283.1:0-8766 GCA_035763625.1 Acidimicrobiia bacterium | reverse complement strand
GGGAAGTCGAGCACCTCGAAGACGCGCTCGAACGACACCAGCGCGGTCAGGACGTCGACCCGTGCGTTCGCGAGCTGCGTGAGCGGCTGGTAGATCTGGCTCACGTACACGGTGAACGCGGCGATGGTGCCCACGCCGATGGCGCCGGAGATGGCGAGGTTGCCGCCGACGAAGTAGACGATCGCGGTGCCGACCGCGGCGACCAGGCCCAGCGCGACGAACAGCACCCGCGAGTACATCGCCGTCTGCACGCCGATGTCGCGGACGCGCCCGGCCCGGTCGGAGAAGTTCTCCGACTCCTGGCGGTGGCGGCCGAACAGCTTCACCACGAGCGCGCCGCCGACGTTGAACCGCTCGGCGATGGTGTTGTTCATCGACGCGTTGAGCTGCATGCTCTCGCGCGTGAGGCGCTGCAGCGTCGGGCCCATCCGCTTCGCCGGGATGATGAACGCGGGCAGGATCACGAGCGTCAGCAACGTGAGGCGCCACTCGAGCGCGAACATGAAGGCCAGCGTCACCACCACCGTCACGATGTTCGAGAACACCGTGCCGAGGGTGTTGGTGACGGCTTGCTGCGCGCCGATGACGTCGTTGTTCATGCGCGACATGAGCGACCCGGTCTGGGTGCGGGTGAAGAACGACAGCGGCTGGTGCTGGACGTGGTCGAACAGCGCCGTCCGCATGTCGAAGATCAGACCCTCGCCGATCCGGGCCGAGTAGTAGCGCTGCACCAGCGACAGGGCCGCGTTGAACAGGGCGAGGAACACCGCCGCGACGGCGAGGAAGGTGACCAGCCCCCGGTTCTTGTCGGGGATGGCGGTGTCGATGACCGAACGCAGGATGAGCGGCGGCAGCGCGCTCACGACCGCGGCGAGCACGACCGACACCACGAACCCGACCAGCTGGCCCCGGTACGGGCGCGCGAGGCGGAGCACGCGACGAAGGAGGTCGCGCTCGAGTCGCTTCCCCTTGACCGCCTTCGCGTCGCGCCCGAAGCCGTGGACCGCCTGATACATGCTCATCGCACCCTCTCCGCGCTCACGCTACCGGGGACGACCGGGCCCCAGAACACGGGAAACCCGTCGCTAACCTCCTGCGGATGACCATCCACGAGCGGCCGTTCGGTCGCCTCTACGAGGACTTCGAGTCCGGCGACGTCTACCGCCACTGGCCGGGCAAGACGATCACGGAGGCCGACGACCACCTCTTCTGCATGATCACGATGAACCACCATCCGCTGCACATCGACGCGTGGTACGCGGAGACGGGGACGCAGTTCGGCAAGAACGTCGTGGTCGGCAACCTCGTGTACTCGCTGGTGCTCGGCATGAGCGTGCCCGACGTGAGTGGCGCGGCCATCGCCAACCTCGAGGTCGAGTCGCTGCAGCACAAGCGACCCACGTTCCATGGCGACACCATCTACGCCGAGACGCGCGTGATCGAGAAGCGCGAGTCGTCGAGCCGGCCCGATCGAGGCGTCGTGACCGTCGAGACGCGGGGCTACAACCAGCGCGGCGAAGAGGTCTGCTTCTTCCGGCGCAAGGTCATGGTGCCCAAGCGCGCCGCCGCTCCGGGCCGGATCCGTCCCTACACCTCGCCCTCCGACTAGATCGAGATGGTCGACGGCTGTCTCTTCTGCTCGATCGTGGCGGGGGAGACCCCGGCGGTGATCGTCCTCGACACGCCCGACGTGGTCGCGTTCCTCGACCACCGTCCCCTGTTCCCCGGCCACACGCTGGTGGCGCCGCGTCGGCATGTCGAGACCCTGCGCGACCTCGACGACGCCACCCGCGACGTCCTCTTCGCCGAGGTCCAGCGGGTGGCGGCCGCGGTGCAGGACGCGATGGGCGCGCAGGGTTCGTTCGTGGCGATGAACAACGTCGTGAGCCAGAGCGTCCCGCACCTCCACGTGCACGCCGTCCCGCGGAACCGCAAGGACGGTCTCCGCGGCTTCTTCTGGCCCCGGACCCGCTACGCCGACGACGCCGAGGCCGAGGCGGCTGCCGCGTCCATCCGGGCCGCCCTGGAGGAGATCGACCGGGCGTGAGTTGCCATCAGAGAAACGATGTAATAATGTAATCGTCATGCCGAAGGAGTCGAACACCACCGCCGCCGCCCCTGTTCCCGCCGCCGCCAAGCTCCAGGGCTGGTTCGCCGGCCGCCTCCCCGACGGCTGGTTCGCCGGCCCGCCCGAGGTCGGCCACGACCGGGACGAGATCGTGGTGGTGGGCACGCTGCCCACCCCGACCGCCCTCGCCGACGGCGGCGACGTCGATCCCGACACCCTCGCCGCCGCGTGCCGGGCCCGCATCCAGGGCTTCCGCGAGGACACGCGGGCGCTGCGGATGCGCATCGCCGACGAGGCGGAGGCCCGCTTCGCCCGCAAGGTCGCGTGGGGCGCTCGCTGCGGCGACGAGGAGGAGCTCTTCACCACGCTCAGCGTGCCGGTGATGACCCGCCTCCGCCTCCCGGAGCGCCAGGTGCTCGACACCCTGGTCGACGCCGGCGTCGCGCGCAGCCGCAGTCACGCCCTGGCCTGGTGCGTCCGCCTCGTGGGCGACCACGAGGGGGAGTGGATCGACCAGCTGCGCGAGGCCCTGGTGCACGTCGAGAAGGTGCGCCGCGAGGGCCCGGGCGGGCGGGGTGGCGCGAGCGACACCGGGGACCCCTCCGACAGCTGAGCGCGGCAGTTTCGTTCGACAACTAATCATTAGTGTGCTAATGATGAGCGCGCTATGGAACAGACCATCGGACGCTTGCTCTACATGGCCCACCGGTCGGTGCACGACGAGCTCGACCGGCGGTTGGACGAGCACGGCGCCAGCCTCTGGAACTGGGTGCTCCTGAAGGAAGCAGCGAACGCCGAAGGCGCCAGCCAACGCGAGCTCGCGCACCACATGCGCATCGAGCCGCCCACGCTCGTGCGCCATCTCGACAAGCTCGCCGACGAAGGACTCGTCGAGCGGCGCCCCGATCCCGACGATCGGCGCGTGGTGCGCGTGGTCGTCACGCCCGCAGGCCTGGAGCGGCTGCGCGAGCTCCACGCCGTCGTGCACGACCTCGACGACGAGCTCCGCGGCATCCTGACCAAGCGAGACATCGAGGTCCTGAGCCGCGCGCTGCCGCGCATCCACACCTACTTCGAGCAGCGTGCGCACGACAAGACGAAGCAGGAGGTCTCCGATGCCCGCCGTTGACGACGTGGTGATCCGCACCGAGGCGCTCACCAAGGTCTACCCCGGTGGGCTCAAGGCGGTCGACCAGCTCGACCTCGAGGTGCACCAGGGAGAGATCTTCGGACTGCTCGGGCCCAACGGCGCGGGCAAGACCACGACCGCCGGCATGCTCACGACGCGCGTGATCCCCACGAGCGGACGGGCGTTCGTCGGCGGCATCGACGTGGTCGCGCACCCCACCGCGGCGAAGCAGGTGATCGGGGTGGTGCCACAGAGCAACACACTCGACCGCGCGCTCACCGTGTGGGAGAACCTCTACTTCCACGGGCGCTTCTTCGGCATGTCGGCCACGACGTCGCGCCAGCAGGCCGACTACCTGCTCGAGCAGTTCCGGCTGGCCGAACGAGGCAAGGAGAGGGTCGCCGCGCTGTCCGGAGGCATGGCGCAGCGCCTCATGGTGGCGCGGGCGATCATGCACCGACCCGCCATCCTGTTCCTCGACGAGCCGACCGCCGGTCTCGATCCGCAGAGCCGCCTCGCGCTGTGGGAGATCCTCGGAGAGCTGCACGGCGACGGCCAGACCATCCTCCTCACCACCCACTACATGGAGGAGGCGGACGAGCTCTGCAACCGCCTCGCCATCATCGATCGGGGCAAGCTGCTCGCGCTCGGGCGGCCGTCGGAGCTCAAGCGCTCGACCGGCGCCGACACCGTCGTGACCGTCACCGCGTCGGGGGATCTCGACGCGCTGGCGAAGATGCTCGAGGCCGAGGTGCCGGGCGCGCAGCAGGCGACGCGTGTGGACTCCACCGTCGTCGTCGAGGTGCAGGCGCAGAGCGGGGTGCTCCCGCTCGTCTTCAGCGCCGCCGAGCGACACGGCTACGAAGTGTCCGACCTCTCCGTCACCGAACCGACGCTCGAGACCGTCTTCATCAACCTCACCGGGAAGGACCTGCGCGAATGACCACGGCCACCGTCACCGCTCCACCCGTCGCACTCGCGCCCGCGCGGAAGCCGGTCGCGGCCTCACGCGTCGCGTTCCGGGCCCTCATCCTGCGCGACCTCGTCGTGCTGCGGAAGACCCTCGGGGAGTTCGTCCCGCGCACGATCCTCCAGCCGTTCCTGCTGGTGTTCGTGTTCACGTACGTGTTCCCGAAGATCGGCCAGGGCGTCGGTGGTGCCGGCGAGGCCGCCAGCTTCTCCACGCTGCTCGTCGCCGGCGTCGTCGGCCTCGCCATCCTCTTCCAGGGCATCCAGTCGGTGTCGCTGCCGATGGTGCAGGAGTTCGGCTACACGCGCGAGATCGAGGATCGCGTGCTCGCGCCCATGCCGGTGTGGCTGGTCGCGATCCAGAAGTCGATGTGGGGCGCGTTGAGCGGCCTCATCTCGGCGTTGCTGGTCTTCCCGATCGCGGCCGTCGTCCCCGCGACGCCCGTGCACCTCGACATCGACTGGCTCGTGCTGCTGACGCTGACCCCGCTCGCCTGCTACACGTGCGGCGCGCTCGGGCTCACGTTCGGGACCCGCTTCGACCCCCGCACCGTCCCGCTGCTGTTCGGCATCATCGTGATCCCGATCACCTTCCTCGGCTGCATCTACTACTCGTGGTCGTCGCTCCAGACGATCAAGTGGCTGCAGATCCTCGTGCTCGTCAACCCGCTCGTCTACATCTCCGAGGGCTTCCGCGCCGCGCTCACCAACGCGCCGCACATGAGCCTGTGGGCGGTGTACGGCGCGCTCATCGGCTTCGCCGCGCTGTTCACGTGGCTCGGGATCAACGGGTTCAAGCGCCGCGTGCTGAGCTGACCCAGCGAGATGTGAAGCAGGTCACAGATGGCCCGCGACCAGCGGATTCGCGCCACCCGGCAAGGGGCCCGCGCGGCCACGGCCGCTAACCTCGGAGACGTGTCCGGTGTGACGCACGTGAACTTCTGGGGGGTACGCGGGTCAACTCCGTGCGACGGCCGCCAGTTCGATCGGTACGGGGGGAACACCTCGTGCGTCGAGATCGCGTGCGACGGCCACGACCCGATCGTCTTCGACCTCGGCACCGGACTGCGCAACTACGGCGACACGCTCAACGCCGAAGGCCGCACCGACGGCTACCGGGCCACCGTGCTGCTCACCCACCTGCACTGGGACCACATCCAGGGGTTGCCGTTCTTCGCGCCGCTCGCCGCCGGCGGCGGCACCGTCACCGTCATCGGTCCGCACCAGGAAGAAGGACCGCTCGGCACCGTCTTCCGCCAGGTGATGAGCCCGCCCTACTTCCCGATCACGCCCGAAGAGCTGCGCGGCGACGTCGCGTTCGAATCGGTGGCCAACGACGACTTCGCACTCAACGGCGCCAAGGTGCGATCGCGCTGGGTGCGCCACACCGACCCGACGCTCGGCTTCCGGGTCGAGATGGAAGGCGTGTCGGTTGCGTACCTCTCCGACCACGGACCAGGCACCGTGCCCGAGGACGCCGACGACTACGTGCCCCGCGACGTCCTCGAGCTCGGCGACGGCGTCGACCTCCTGATCCACGACGCGCAGCACACGGTCGACGAGTACGAGATGAAGCGCACGTGGGGGCACTGCACCGTCGACTACGCCGTCCACGTGGCCAAGGAAGCCGGTGCCCGTCAGCTCGCGCTGTTCCACCACTGCCCGTCGCACGGCGACGAGCGCCTCGACACGATCCTGCGCGACGCGCGCGAGACGTCGGCGCGGATCAACGGCCCCGAGGTGTTCGCGGCGGCCGACGGCCTGCGCCACGAGCTGCGTCCGTCGTCGCGCTGACCTCAGGGAGCATCCGTTGGCCGAAGACTCCGCCGCCGCCGAGTTCGTGCTCGTGCCCGACGACAAGCGGTTCCGTTCGGTGCTCGGTCAGTTCGCGACCGGGGTCACGATCATCACCGCGATGGACGGTGACGAGCCGGTGGGGATGGCCGCCAACTCGTTCACGTCCCTGTCGCTCGACCCGCCGTTGATCCTGTTCTGCGTCGCGCACACGTCGTCGACCTGGCCGCGCATCGAGCAGGCGGGCACGTTCGCGGTGAACATCCTCGGCGAGGGCCACCAGGAGCTCTGCAACCTGTTCGCCCAGAAGGGCGCCGACCGCTTCGCCCACACCCCGTGGCACGTCGGCGTGTCGGGCGCCCCGGTGCTCGAGGAGGCGATCGCCTACCTCGACTGCCGCTTCGAGGCCGAACACCCCGGCGGTGACCACAAGATCATCGTCGGGCGCGTGCTCGACCTCGACATGCGCGAAGGCGAGCGGCCGCTCCTCTTCTTCCGCGGTGGGTACGAGCGCATGCACGAGGCGTGAGGTGACCGCCGACGACGTCGCGCTCGCCGCGCGCGTCGTCGTGGCGATCGTGCTCGTGACGTCGGGGGTGGGCAAGCTCCTCGCGGTGCGCCAGTCGATCCACGGGTACCGCGCGCAGTTCGGCCGCTACGCCTGGATCACGGTGCTGACCGCGCTGGCCGTGCCGGTCTACGAGCTGGTGTTGGCCGCGCTGCTGCTGCTCGTCCACGCCGCGTGGCCGAGCTGGCTCGCGCTGGCCACCTTCCTCGTGTTCACCGTCGTGCTCGTGCGGCGGATCGTGGCGAACGACCGGCGTCCGTGCAACTGCTTCGGCGCCGCGTCGAAGCGCGACCTGTCGCTCGGCTCGCTGTTCCGCAACTCGTGGTTCCTCGCGCTGGCGCTCGTCGCGACCGGCGCGACCACGATGGCGGAGCCCACCGCGGTGCTCGGCACCGTGCTCCTCGGCTGCGGCTTCCTCGCGGTGTCGGCGGTGCTGGTGGTGCGCACGTGAACGTCGTCGTCCTCGTGGGGAGCGACGACGACGCCGGCACCCTCGGCGAGACCGCTCGCGCGCTCGAGTCCGACACCACCCGCGCCGCCGTCTTCGTCGGCGACGTCACCACCCCCGAGGGCCGGGCCGCGCTCGAGGAGTTCGTCACCGAGCTCTTCGACCCCCGCCCCTGACCAAGGTTGCGTCGCTGCTACGTGTTATTCACGTACGAACGACGCAACCTCGCCTTCCATGGCGGTGAACTCGACGGCGGGGTCGAGGCGGTGGGCGAAGCGGCGGAGGGAGCGCATCAGCACCAGACCGGTGAGGAGCACGAGGATCGCGTTGGCGGTGGCGGCCGCGGCGTCCCATCCGAGCGAGGTGGCGACGTAGAACTGCCAGTAGCGGTCGAGGGTCTGCGCGAGGTCGAGTCCCGGGTGCCAGTCGAGCGTCCCGCCGCGGGCGAAGGGCCAGAACCAGAGGTTCATGATCGCCCCGTAGACGAAGCCCCACACCCACGCGTACGCGGCGAGCGTGACCACCTCGACGCGGGGGTCGAGCCGGCGGGTCGCGAGCCCCGCGAACCCGGCGCCGGCGCCCATCCACGAGAGCGCGAGCATCTGGAACGGGAGCCAGGGGCCGATGCCGCCGGTGACGATCGCCGACACCGCCATCGCGCACAGGCCGAGCAGCAGCCCGAAGCGCGGTCCGAACGCGGCGCCGGCGAGGATGACGAGGAAGAAGATGCCGCTCCCACCGCCGGGCAGGTCGATGAGGCGCAGCAACCCCGCGACCGCCGACAGCATCCCGAGGATGGCGACGGTCGCACCGTTCATCGTTCCCCGCCGCACCTCGAGCATCACCGCCGCGATCACGAGCGCGCCCACGAGGGCGGCGACGAGGGGCGCGTCGCCGCTGTGCGCCTGGCTCGGCAACGCGGTCGACGGCAACCAGAAGGGGTAGAGGAAGGCCGCCGCGCCGAGCAAGACCATCAGCACGTACACCGCGTACGGGCGGACGCGCGCGGCGATCCCGGCGCGCGGCGGCGCGACTACGAGGCTCACGATCGCGCCAGCTCCGCGTCGACTTCCTCGACCGTGAGGAAGGGTGGCAGCACCCGCAACACCTGCGGAGCGAAGAGCGACCCGGCGAGCACCGTGCGGGCGTCGCCGTCGGCAACGATCTCTCCGTCGCCGAGCACGACGGCATGTGAGGCGATGCGCGCTGCGAGCTCGACGTCGTGGGTCGCGAGCACGACCGCGCCGCCACCTCCTGCGTGCTCGCGGACGGCGTGCTCGAGCGCGGTGCGCGACGGCGCGTCCATCCCGCGCGTCGGCTCGTCGAGCAGCAACACCGGTGCGCCACCCACCGCGACCGCCGCGATGGCGACGCGTTGGCGTTGGCCGCCCGACAGGCTGCGTGGGTGCTCGTCGGCCAGTTCACCGAGATGCAGGGCATCGAGCCACCGGTCGACCGCGGCTGCGTCGATCGCGCCGAGCAGGCGCTGCGTCTCCACCAGCTCACGACGCACCGACGACGAGAACAGCATCGTGTTCGGGTTCTGCGGTACGTACGCGACGCGCCCTCGCGCGTCGACGATGCCCGAGCTCGGTTGCTGCAGGCCGGCGAGCGCGCGCAGCAGGGTGGTCTTGCCCGCGCCGTTGCGACCGAAGAGCGCGATCACGTCACCCGCGCGCAGCTCGAGGTCGACGTCTCGCACGACGGTGCGGCCGCCGAGCGTGACCCGCACACCGCGCGCGTCGAGCAGCCGGTCGCCCGGCGCGGCGGGGGAGGGAGGAGGCGGCGGC
>DASUAS010000282.1:0-37865 GCA_035763625.1 Acidimicrobiia bacterium | reverse complement strand
CGCGCCGGCCGGTGACGAAGTTGTCGAGCGCGACGACGTCCCAGCCGCGCGCGAGCAGCTGGTCGCAGAGGTGCGAGCCCAGGAACCCGGCGCCGCCGGTGACGACCGCCCGCGGCATCAGCGCCCGACGCCCTGGTAGGCGAAGCCGCGCCGACGCAGCGCCGCCGGGTCGAGCAGGTTGCGGGCGTCGATCAGCGCGCGCGGCGGCGCCATGGCCTCGGCCACCCGGCCGAAGTCGAGCCACCGGAACTCGTCCCACTCGGTGAGCAGGGCCAGCAGACCTGCGTCGGCGACCGCCTCGTAGGGGTCGGCCACGACGTCGAGCCCCGGCACCCGCGCCGCCGCCGCTTCCCCGGCCGCGGGGTCGTAGGCCCGCACCCGGGCGCCCTCTTCGAGCAGCCGGCGGCACACGACCAGCGCCGGTGAGTCACGCAGGTCGTCGGTGTTCGCCTTGAACGTCAGCCCCCACACCCCGACCGGCACCTCGGCGAGCGAACCACCGGCCGCCTCGCGCAGCTTCTCGATCATCCGCTCGTGCTGGCGGTGGTTCACGTCGACGACGCCCTGCAGCAGGCTGAAGTCGTACCCCGCGGTCTGCGCGGTGTGGAGCAGCGCGGCGGTGTCCTTGGGGAAGCACGACCCGCCGTACCCGGGCCCGGGATGCAGGAACTCGAACCCGATGCGAGCGTCGTACCCCATGCCGAGCGCGACCTCGCGGACG
Organism: Acidimicrobiia bacterium; assembly: GCA_035763625.1. GTDB lineage: Bacteria > Actinomycetota > Acidimicrobiia > IMCC26256 > DASPTH01 > DASUAS01. Next base: position 37,144 of record DASUAS010000282.1, on the reverse strand, counting down.
TCGGCGTTCACCGCCTCGCACAGGTTGGCGATCGCGTTGATGAACGAGATCTTGGTGGCGAGGAACGCGTTCGAGGCGTACTTGATCATCTCCGCCGACGCGGGATCGGTCACGAGGATCGGTGCCTGCACCTCGCGGTAGAGCTCCGAGACGCGGACCGCGACCGCGGTGTCGTCGCACCCGATCACCACGCGGGCGGGCTCGAGGAAGTCGCGCACCGCGGTGCCCTCGCGCAGGAACTCGGGGTTCGACGCGACGCCCACGTCGCTCGCCGCGCCCGCCTGGCTCAGGTGGCGAGCCACGAACGTCGTGGAACCGACGGGCATCGTCGACTTGTTGATCACGACCGTTCCCGCGTGCAGGACCGGCGCGATCTCATGGACCACCGCCTCCACCGCCGACAGGTCGGCGGCTCCGGTCTCCGACTGCGGCGTCTGCACGCAGAGGAAGACGAACTCGGCGGCGCGCGCCGCGTTGGTCGCGCCCACGACGAAGCGGAGCCGGCGCGACGCGAGGCCCTCCGCCACCAGTGCCGGCAGGCCCTCCTCGAGGATCGGGACCTCCCCCTTCGACAGCGCCCGCACGCGCTCCTCGTCGAGGTCGGCGCAGACGACCGAATGGCCCAGGCGCGCCATGCACGCGGCGGTGGTGAGTCCGACGTACCCGGCGCCGACGACCGCGACCTCGCTCACGCGTCCCAGTCCTTCACGTACTCGGTCACCGCGTCGCGCCAGGAGCGCAGCGACGGGAGCCCGGCGAGGCGCAGCGCACGGTTGTCGAGCGCGCTCATCGGCGGGCGCGCGGCAGGACGGTCGAGATCCGCGGCGTCGATCGGCGCGATCCCCGACGGGTCGACGCCCCGAGCGCGCAACGCGGTGACGACGAGCTCGTGGCGGGTGACCGCCTCGCTCCCGCTGGTCACGTGGAACAGGCCCTGCCGGCGCTCCACCGCGAACCGTGCGAGCAACCCCGCGAGGTCCGGCGCGTAGGTGGGGATGCTCACCTGGTCGGCGAGCACGCCGTCGAGCTCACCCCGGTCGAAGGCACCGAACGCCCAGCTCACGAGGTCGGTGCCGCGGCGTCCGAACACCCAGGAGGTGCGCACGGTGGCCCACGAGGCCGCATGCCGTTCGACCTCCTGCTCGCCGCCGAGCTTCGAGCGGCCGTAGTGCGACAGGGGCCTCGCCGCGTCCCACTCGTGGTACGGCAGTGAAGACGCGCCGTCGAACACGTAGTCGGTGGAGATGTGCACCAGGTGGGCGCCCCGCCGGGCGCTGGCCTGCGCGAGCGTGCGGACGCCGAGCGCGTTCACCCCGTAGGCGCGCTCCGGGTCGCGCTCGCAGCCGTCGACGTTGGTCATGGCCGCCGCGTTCACCACCGCGTCGGGCGCGAACTCCGCCACGACCTGCTCGACCTGCTCGCGGTCGACGAGGTCGAGCGTGTCGCGCGCCGCGCCGAGGACCTCGTGGTGCTCCCCGAGCACCTCGACGACTCGGGCACCGACCTGACCGGCCGCGCCGGTGACGAGGATGCGCACGGATGGGAAGTGTACGGGCCTCGTGTGGGCACGGATCCCATGCGGACGACGTGAGCAGCGGTCGGAAACCACCGGGGACGGCGAGGAGCCCGCCTTGTACCGTGGCCCGGTGGAGCACGCCGACCTCGTCGCGTCGCAACTCGTGAGCAGCCTGCCGCTGGGCGTCGCGGCGGCCGCGGTGCGGCGGGACCGGTCGACCGTCGTGGGCGTCGTGCCCGACGAGGTCGTGGTCGCCGACGGCAGCGACGCCTTCGTCGCCCTCGACGCGCTGACGCCCGGGTTCTGGGTCGGCTGGTGCGCGTTCGAGCTCGGCCACGCCGTCGAGCGGGTGGTCGTGCGGGGCGCGTCGACCGAGGCGGCCGTCGTCCCCGACGCGGTGTTCGCGCGCTTCGACGCCATCGCCGTGGTCGACCCGCGCGGCAGCATCGAGGTGCGGGGCACCGGCGCCGGTCGTGGATTGCTCGACGCCGCCGTGGCGCGGCACGCAGCGCGAGGCGCGACACGTGGCACGACGCGGCCGATCGTTGGTCCCAGCTCGCCGACGCGCTGGCGCACCGGGCTCGAGCGCGACGAGTTCGCCGATCGGGTCGAGGCCGTCCTCGACCTGCTCCGGGCCGGCGAGTGCTACCAGGTCAACCTCACCCGCCGCCTCACGTGCGACGTCGCCCTCGATCCGGTCGCGTTGCACGGCGCGCTCGCGCGCGCCCATCCCGCACCGCACCTCGCGCTGCTCCAGCTCCCCGACCTCGGGCCGGGAACCGCAGTGGTGTCGGCTTCGCCCGAGCGCTACCTCCGCGTTCGCCGGCGCGACGTCGAGACCCGTCCGATCAAGGGCACTGCCGCCACCCGCGCCGCGTTGCGCGCCAGCGCCAAGGACCACGCCGAGAACGTGATGATCGTCGACCTCGCGCGCAACGACCTCGGCCGGGTGTGCACGCCGGGATCGGTGCACGTCCCGGGGCTGTGCGCGATCGAGTCGCACCCGGGCCTCCACCACCTCGTGAGCACCGTGCGGGGTCGCCTCCCTCTCGACGTCGGGATCGGCGCGCTCGTCCGCGCCACGTTCCCGCCCGCGTCGGTCACCGGCGCACCCAAGCCGCGGGTGCTGCAGGCCATCGAAGACCTCGAACCGGTGCGCCGGGGTGCCTACTGCGGCGCGCTCGGCTGGATCGACACCTCGGCCGACGACCCGGCGCGGGTCAGCGCCGACCTCGCCGTCGCCATCCGCACCTTCACCGTCCTCGGAGCCGGCAGCGAGGGGTGCACGCACTTCTCGGTGGGCGGCGGCATCGTCGCCGACTCCCGGCCCCACGCGGAGTGGGCGGAGACCGAGCTCAAGGCGGCGCGCCTGCTGGCGGTGGCGGGGGCGGAGACGGCGACCCGGGCCGCGTCGTGACCGATCCGGACGCGGGGTGGGTGTGGGTGGACGGCGCGCTGGTCGCCGTCGAGGTTGCCCGCATCTCGCCGTTCGACCACGGGCTCCTGGTCGGTGACGGCGTGTTCGAGACCATCCGCGTCTACGGCGGCGAGCCCTTCGCGTGGACCCGTCACCTCGACCGCCTCGCGCACTCGGCGTCGGGCCTCGGTCTGGAGCTGCCCGACCGCGACGAGCTGCACGCGGCCGCGTGCTCGGTCCTCGCGGCCAACGGGCACGCTGAGGCCCGACTTCGCATCACCGTGACCGGCGGAGTCTCCCCGCTGGGTTCGGAGCGCGGACGCAGCGGTCCCACCGTCGTCGTCGCCAGCAGCGCGCTGCGCGCCGGGCCCGACTCGGTGCGCGTCGTCGTCGTCCCGTGGGTGCGGAACGAGCGCGGCGCCACCGCGGGGCTGAAGACCACTTCGTACGCCGAGAACGTGCGCGCACTCGCGTTCGCCCACGAGCGCGGTGCGAGCGAGGCGATCTTCGCCAACACGCGCGACGAGCTGTGCGAAGCCACCGGCTCGAACGTGTTCGTCGTGCGCGACGGCAGGATCGCGACGCCGCCGGGGTCGTCGGGCTGCCTGCTCGGCGTCACGCGGGCGCTGGTGCTCGAGCTCGCGGCGGCCGCGGGCATGGCGGTCGACGAGTCGCCCCTGCCCATCGACGCGCTCGGAGAGGCCGATGAGGCCTTCCTCACGTCGACGACGCGCCAGGTGCAGCCCATCTCACACGTCGACGACCGCGCCCTGCCGTCGGTGCCCGGCCCCGTCGCCGCCGCCCTCGGCACCGCGTTCAACGCCCTCGTCGCCCAGGACCTCGACCCCTGATTCCTGATTCCACGTTTTGGCGCCGTTCGCGGGGGTTTGAGGCGGTCGAACGGTGGCAGAACGGGGATCAACGGGGATCAACGGGGATCAGCGGAGGTGGTGGACGTCGGCGGCGACGACGGTGTGGTCGTCACCCCGGCCGTCGCGCACCACGAGCGCGCCGTCGTCGGTGACCCCGATCGCGGTGCCCACGAGGTCGTCGCCACGCAGGTGGTGGACGCGGACGGCCCGCCCGACGGTGGTGAGTCGGGCGCGGTAGTCGTCGACGATCGCCGCGCCGGCCGCCAGCGCCTCGGCGAAACGGTCGAGGAAGGCGTCGAGCAGGGCGTCGCGGTCGACGCGGCGGCCGGCCTCCAGATTGCAGGCGGTCGCGGTGGCGACCAGCTCGTCGGGGAACGACTCCCAGTTCACGTTGCAGCCGGCGCCGACCACCAGGGCGTCGCCGTCGACCTCGGCCAGCAGGCCGGCCAGCTTGCGCTCCCCCACCACCACGTCGTTCGGCCACTTGAGGCCGGCGACGACTCCGGCGATCTGCTCGATCGCCGCGGCCAGCGCCACCCCGGCCGCCATCACCGCCCGCCCCCGGTCGCCGCCCTCCCGGCGCAGCAGCACCGTGACCAGCAACGACGACCCCGGGGGCGCCTCCCAGGTGCGCCCCAACCGCCCCCGTCCCGCGGTCTGCTCGTCGGCCACCACCACCAGGCCGTCGGCTGCACCGGCCCGGGCGGCGTCGAGCGCACGGCGGTTGGTGGAGTCGAGGGTGGCGAACCACTCGACCCGCCAGGGGCCCCGGTCCGAGGTGCGAGCGGGTGCAGGCACAGCCGTAGGATACGGCGACCTTGTCGCCAGAGGATCTCGAGGGGCACGTGTTCAGCAAAGTCCTGATCGCCAACCGGGGTGAGATCGCCATCCGGGTCATGCGCACGTGCCGCGAGCTCGGCATCACCACCGTCGCCGTCTACTCCGAGCTCGACCGGGACGCGATGCACGTCCGCTACGCCGACGAGGCGTATGCGCTCGGCGGCCAGACCGCGGCCGAGAGCTACCTCAACACCGAGGCGATCCTCGACGCCATCGAGAAGAGCGGTGCCGAGGCCGTCCACCCGGGCTACGGCTTCTTCTCCGAGAACGCCGACTTCGCCCGGGCCATCAGCGAGCGCGGTGTCGCCTGGATCGGGCCCCCGCCCGAGGCGATCGAGATCATGGGCGACAAGATCTCGTCCCGGAAGTCGGCGGCGGCGTCCGACGTGGCCGCGGTGCCGGGCACGCTCGACCCCATCCAGGACGCGTCCGAGGTCGTCGCGTTCGGCAACGAGCACGGCTGGCCGGTGGCCATCAAGGCCGCGTACGGCGGTGGCGGTCGCGGTCTGAAGATCGCCCACGGGCCCGACGACGCCGCCGAGGCGTTCGAGTCGGCAGCCCGCGAAGCCGTCGCGTACTTCGGGCGGGGCGAGTGCTACATGGAGCGCTACCTGACCCGGCCCCGCCACATCGAGCTGCAGGTCTTCGCCGACACCCACGGCAACGTCGTCTGCATCGGCGAGCGCGACTGCTCCACGCAGCGTCGCCACCAGAAGCTCATCGAGGAGAGCCCGGCGCCCGAGCTGAGCGACGAGATCCGTGCCGCGATGAACGAGGCCGCGGTGAAGGTGACGCGCGGCTGCGGCTACGTGAACGCCGGCACCGTCGAGTGCCTCTACCAGGACGGCGAGTTCTGGTTCCTCGAGATGAACACCCGCCTCCAGGTGGAGCACTGCGTCACCGAGGAGGTCACCCAGCTCGACCTCGTCGCCGAGCAGCTGCGCGTCGCCGCCGGTGAGCCACTGAGCTTCACCGCCGACGACATCGTGCACACTGGCCACTCGATCGAGTGCCGCATCAACGCCGAGAACGCGGCCGCCAACTTCGCCCCGTCGCCCGGCACCATCGCACACCCGCGGCTCCCGGCCGGGCCCGGCGTTCGGTGGGACGGCGGCTACGCGCAGGGCGACACCGTCTCGCAGTACTACGACAACCTGATCGGCAAGCTCGTCGTCTGGGCGCCGGATCGTGAGCGCGCCCGCAAGCGCATGCTGCGCGCGCTCGGTGAGTTCGAGATCACCGGGCTGCACACCACCATCCCCGCGCACGTCGCGCTGCTCTCGAACCCCGACTTCGCCGCGGTCCACCACTCCACCAAGTGGGTGGAGGACGAGGTCGATCAGGCCAGCTTCAGCGAGGCCGCGGCGCCCGAGGCCGTGCCGGTCGACGGCACCGAGGAAGCCGAGCCGCTGCTCGAGCGCACGATCCCGGTGGAGGTCGACGGCAAGCGCTACTCGGTGAAGCTCTGGCTCCCCGAGCAAGCGGCGGGCACCGCCACCCCGAGGAAGCGCTCGGCCCGACCCCGTCCCGGCGCGGGCGCATCCGGCGGCGGGGCCGGCAGCGGCACCATCTCGGCCCCGATGCAGGGCACGATCGTCAAGGTGCTCGTGGCCGAGGGCGACGCGGTCGAGGTCGGCCAGTCGGTGCTCGTGCTCGAGGCGATGAAGATGGAGAACCACATCAGCGCGGAGAAGTCGGGCACGGTGAAAGAGGTGCGCATCGCCGCCGGCGACACCGTCGGCACCGGCGACGTCCTCGTCGTCATCGAGTAGCGGCCGCGGCACGCGCCGCGCCGTCGGTGAGAGACTGCGGGCCGTGGGCCCAGAGGCGATTCGGGTCGCGGTCGTGCAGGTACCGCCGGTGCTCCTGGACCGAGCGGCCACCCTCGACCGCGTGGTGGAGCTCGTGCACGAGGTCGCCGACGGCGGGGCGCAGCTGGCGGTGTTCCCCGAGGCGTACGTGCCGGGGTACCCGGTGTGGATCTGGCGCCTCCGCCCCGGCCCCGACCACGGGCTCACGTCGCAGCTGCACGCCGAGCTGGTCGCCAACGCGGTGGACCTCGACGACGACGGGCTCGCCGCGGTGCGCGTCGCCGCCGCGCAACGCGCGGTGACGGTCGTCTGCGGGGTGCACGAGCGCGACGGCACGTTCGGCCGTTCGACGCTCTACAACACGCTGGTGACGATCGGGCCCGACGGCGCGGTCCTCAACCGTCACCGCAAGCTCGTCCCGACCAACCCCGAGCGCATGGTGTGGGGTGAGGGTGACGGGCGCGGCCTCCGGGTCGTCGACACCCCGGCCGGACGGCTCGGCGCGCTCATCTGCTGGGAGAACTACATGCCGCTCGCCCGGGTCGCGTTGTACGGGGACGGCGTGGAGATCTACGTCGCGTGCACCTGGGACTCGGGCGACACCTGGCTCGCGACCCTGCGACACATCGCCGCCGAAGGGCGATGCTGGGTGCTCGGGTCGGGGTGCTCCCTGACCATCGACGACGTCCCGGCCACGTTCCCGGCGCGCGACACCGTCTTCGCGGGCGTGAGCGACGGCACGTGGCTGAACCCCGGCGACTCCGCGGTCGTCCGACCGGGCGGTGAGATCGCCGCCGGCCCGCTGCGCGAGCAGCACGGCGTGCTCTTCGCCGACCTCGACGTCGGGCGCGTCGCGTCGGAGCGGCGCACGCTCGACGTCGTGGGTCACTACGCGCGCAACGACGTCTTCCGCCTCGTCGTCGACCGCACTCCGCGCCAACCCCTCTCGCCGTCCGACTGACCGGTTCCTGACGTTTCCATCCCGTCGGTGGCGTCGCGCGCGGTTCGGCGGGGTCCGTCCGGGTCGACCAGACTCCGCCGATGACCGAGCTGATGGAGTACGAGGCGGAGCAGGTCGCGGCCGCGAACGCATCGGGCAGGCCGCCGGTGGTGTTCGTGCACGGCCTGTGGTTGTTGCCGAGCAGCTGGGACCGGTGGGCCGAGGTGTTCCAGGCCGCCGGGTTCTCCACCGTCACCGCGGGCTGGCCCGACGACCCCAACTCGGTCGACGAGGCGAACCGCCACCCCGAGGTGTTCGCGCGCAAGTCGGTGCAGCAGGTCGCCGACCACGTGGAAGCAGTGATCCGGGAGCTGCAGCAGCGCACCGCGGTGGTCGGCCACTCCTTCGGCGGACTCCTCACCGAGATCCTCGCCGGTCGCGGGTGCAGCGACGCCTCGGTCGCGATCTCCCCCGCCCCCCACCGGGGCGTGCTGCCGTTGCCGGTCTCGGCGCTCCGGTCGTCGTCGCCGGTCTTGCGCAATCCACGCAACCACGGCCGGGCCGTCCCGCTCACCTACGAGCAGTTCCGCTACGCGTTCGCCAACGCGGTGTCGGAGGACGAGGCACACGAGCTCTACAACACGTACGCGGTGCCGGCCGCCGGCCTGCCGCTCTTCCAGGCGGCCACCGCCAACCTCAACCCCTGGACCGAGGTGAAGGTCAAGACCAAGAGCCCCGACCGCGGGCCCCTGCTGATCATCGCCGGCGCCGAGGACCACACGGTGCCGTGGTCGATCTGCAACTCGTCCTACAAGCGCGAACGGCGCAACAAGGACGCGGTGACGGAGATCGTCGAGCTCGAGGACCGCGGCCACGCGCTCACGATCGACCACGGCTGGCGAAAGGTCGCCGACACCGCGTTGCAGTTCATCCAGCGCTTCGTCTAGTCGCCCTCACTCGCGCTCGCTCCGTTCCCGGCTAGGAAGCGGCGTCGGCGAGGAGCTCGGCGAGCGAGGGGTGCACGAGGAGCGAGTCGACGATGTCGTCGACGCGCAAGCCGTTGGTCACCGCCACCGCGAGCACGCTGATGAGCTCGGCCGCGTTGCGGCCCACGATGGAGCCGCCGAGCACCACGCCGGTCGCGGGATCGGAGAGGATCTTCACGAAGCCGCGCGGGTCGCCCTTGATGAGCGCCTTGGCGTTCGCGGTGAACGGCACCTTGGTCACGCGGATCTTGCGTCCTTCGGCGAACGCCTCGGCCTCGGCCAGGCCGACGTCGGCGATCTCGGGGTCGGTGAAGACCGCCGAGGCCGCCTTGTCGTAGTCGAGGTGGCGATGGGGCCGGTTGTGCAGCCCCATGAGGTGCTCGGCGATCTTGCGGCCCTGCATCGCCGCGACCGACGACAGCGGCAACTTCCCGGAGACGTCGCCCGCGGCGTAGATGTGCGACACGTTCGACAGGCAGTTGTGGTTCACCCGGATGTAGCCGGCGGCGTCGACCTCCACTCCGGCGGCGTCGAGCCCGATGCCCTCGCTGTTGGGGATGGACCCGACCGCGAGCAGCACGTGGGAACCCTCGACGATGCGTCCGTCGACGCAGCGGACGCGCACGACGTCGCCGTCGCGCGCGACGCCGTTCGCCCGCGCGCCCTTGAGCAGGGTGATGCCCCGCTGCAGGAACGCGTCCTCGAGCACGGATGCGACCTCGGCGTCCTTGATCGGCAGCACCTGCTGGCGCGACACGAGCAGCGTGACCTTCGACCCGAGCGAATCGAACAGGTGGGTGAACTCCACCCCGGTGACACCGGACCCCACGACGATCGCGTGCTCGGGGATCTCCGGCGGCGGGTACGCGTCGCGAGTGGTGAGCACCCGCTCGTGGTCGATCGGTACGAATTCGGGAACCCGCGGACGGGAACCCGTGGCCACCACGACGTAGTCGGCGGCGAGCTCCTCGAGCGCGCCGTGGGTGTCGACGACGACCTCGTGCGGACCCTTCAGCTCGGCTCGACCGTGGATCACCCGCACCTGCTGCGACGCGAGCTGCGTGGTGATCATCTGGTGGAGCCGGCCCTCGATCGACGACACCCGCTCCCGCAGCGCCTCGATGTCGAGGCGGCCCTCGGCCGAGAGCCCCATCGTGTGCGCGCGGTCGAGCTCGACCAGCTCGCCACCCGTGGCGATCAACGCCTTCGACGGAATGCAGTCCCACAGGTGCGCGGCACCGCCGACGATGTCGCGCTCGATCAACGTGACGTCGGCGCCGAGGGTGGCGGCGACGCTCGCGCACGTGTTGCCCGCGGGGCCACCACCCAGGATCACGACACTCGGCACAGACGCCGATGCTACGACCCCGATCCGGCCGGTCCGGGCACGGCGGCGCCCGCGTAACCTGATCGTGATGTCGCAGCTCCGCCACGACCCGCTGAGCGGACGCGACGTGATCGTGGCCGCCGGGCGCGCGGCACGTCCGACGACGTTCGCGACCGCCGACGACCAGGCCGCCCGGGGTGGCGCGTGCCCGTTCTGCCCCGGCGAAGAATCGCGCACGCCGCCCGAGGTCGCCCGCATCGGCGCCGGTGATCCCGACGGCCCGGGCTGGGAGGTGCGGGCGTTCCCGAACCTCTACCCCATCGTCGAGACCCACGAGGTGGTGGTCCTCTCGCCTGACCACCGGTCGTTCGCCGACCTCGACGACGACGAAGTCACCGCGGTCGGACGCGTGCTGCGCGACCGGGTGCACGCCCATCTCGACGACGGACACGTGTACAGCGTCGCCATCCTGAACCACCTGCGCGCGGCGGGCGCCTCGATCGCGCACCCGCACGCGCAGGTGTTCGCGCTCGACGTCGTGCCCCCCGCTGTCGCCGACGCGCTGGCGCGGGCGCGGGAAGCGGGGGACGACCTCGTCCGGGCCGACGCCGAGCCCCACGATCTGGTCGTCGTGCGCGACGGTGGCGTCACGGTGTGGTGCCCTCAGGCCTCGGCGGCGCCGTACCAGGTTCGCCTCGCGCACGACGACGCCGGCGCCCGCTTCGACCTGGCCGACGACGAGGTGATCGCCGGGATCGCCGTCGCCCTGCGCGACGTGCTCCGGGGTCTGCGCGACGCGCTCGCTGGCGACGTGCCCTACAACGTGGTCGTGCACACCGCGTCGCGCGACGCGGAGCCGTTCCACTGGTACGTCGAGGTCGTGCCCCGGGTCTCGGTGCAGGCCGGCTTCGAGCTGGCGACGGGCATCCTGGTGAACACCGTGCCGCCCGAGCAGGCCGCGGAGATGCTGCGGGGCGCGCGCGTCCCGTGAGCGTCTCCATCCACATCTGCACGACGATCGCGGCGTCGCCCGAGGCGGTGTGGCACGCGGTCGAGCGCATCGAGACCCACACCGAGTGGATGGGCGATGCGGAGCGGATCACGTTCCGCGGCGAGCAGCACGCGGGGGTCGGCGCCGAGTTCGACTGCCTCACCCGGATCGGACCGCTGCACACCACCGACCGGTTCGTGGTGACCCGATGGGACCCGGGTGCGGCCATGGGCATCGAGCACCGCGGCGCGGTCACCGGGGTCGGCGAGTTCCGCCTGCGCCCGGTCGCGGACGGGTTGGAGACCGACTTCTGCTGGGACGAGACGCTCACGTTCCCGTGGTGGCTCGGCCGCGTCGTGGGTGAGCGCCTGGGCCGTCCCGTCCTCACCCGCATCTGGCAGGGCAACCTCCGACGCCTGAAGGCGAAGGTCGAGTCGGCCCCGATGGCCTGACCGCGTCGTTCGGCCGACCCGGGCGGTCGTCGACAGCGGGCGCCGACGACAGGGCTGCCTCGTGACGCTGGCCTGGAGATGGAGGGTGACTGCGAGTGCCGGGCCGGCTACCAGGGCTTCGTGAGATCAGGTGCGGATGCTCGGCCGAGCAGCCAAGCCAACAGGTCAGCGTGGTCGGCGCGGTCAGGCAGTGCCCGCAGCCGCTTGGCCAGCTCCGCTTCGACGAAGCGATCGGACCAGTCGCAGGGCTGAAAGCCGACGTCGAGGTCGACGTGGTGCACCTCCACGTTTCGCAGGTGATGACCCGCGATCTCGAGCATCGTCCGCGGACCAGCCGTCATGATCCCTTGCGAGCTCCACATGTCGTCATCGAGCGCATCCCACGCCTCCTCGAGCTGCTCGAAGGAGCGCTCCAACGCGGCGCGTAGGTCGGATGTCACGAGCATCGCACCTGCGTCGGCAGCACCGTCAGGGTCGTAGCCGTCGGGATGGAGGCGACGGACTTCACCGGCCAGCGGACCTCCGAAGAGCCCGATGTGCGCCTCGTTCTTGTTGATGACGTGGGCGACGACGTGGCGTCGCGACCAGCCCGGAAGCAGGCTCGGCGAAGCGAGCTCGTCATCGGAGAGCCGCGCGACGGCCACGACGAAGGATCGGTTCGCGCTCCGGCACGCGTCGATCACCTCGTCCGGCCTCATCACCAAACGCTACCGGGCACGTCAGCTCGGCGGACCGGCCAGGTTGCGGCACTGCGACGTGCACTGCACGTTCGAGTGACGCAGCCTCGTGCTACGTGCCGGAGAAGGTGGCCTTGCCGGGGCCGTCGTCGAGGAAGCTGCGGATGCCGACGCGGGCGTCGTCGGTGGCGAAGACCTCGACGAAGCCGGCGGTCTCGAGGTCGAGGCCCGCGGCGAGCGACCCGTCGAGCCCGCCGTCGATGGCCCGCTTGGCCAGGCCCATGGCGACGACCGCGCCCGGCGCCAGCGACGCCGCCCACTCCAACGCGGTGTCGAGGACGGCGTCGGCGCCGACGACGCGGTCGGCGAGCCCGATCGCGAGCGCCTCGTCGGCGCGCACGTGCCGCCCGCTCCACACGAGGTCCTTGGTCTTCGCCGGACCGATCAGGCGGGCGGCGCGCTGCGTGCCGCCACCGCCGGGGAAGATGCCGAGCTGGATCTCGGGGAACCCCAGCCGCGACGTCTCGGACACCACCCGGAGGTCGCACGCCAGCGCGAGCTCGAGGCCGCCGCCGAGCGCGAACCCGTTGATCGCCGCGATCACCGGCCGCGGGATGGCGGCCAGCGCGTCGAAGCCGGCCCGGATCCCGGCGCTGATCACCTGCGCGGCGCCGTCGGCAGTGAACTCGGAGACGTCAGCGCCGGCAGCGAAGGCCTTCTCGCTCCCGGTGACGACCACCGCCTTCACCGACGGGTCGTCGACCAGGCCGCGTGCGATCGCCTCCAGCTCGCGCAGCAGCGCGGTCGACAGCGGGTTGAGCGGCGGACGGTTGAGTCGCAGCAGGGTCACGCCGTCGGGACGCGACTCGACGAGCACCAACGGGTCGGACATGGCACCTGCTCCCGGTTCGCGGTGGGCCTACTTGGCGTAGTTGAAGAACCCGCGGCCGACCTTGCGGCCGAGCAGGCCGGCTTCGACCATGCGCGACAGCAGCGGCGGCGGCGCGTAGAGGGGCTCCTTGAACTCGGTGTACATCGAGTCGGCGACCGCCTCGATGGTGTCGAGCCCGATCATGTCGGCCAGCGCCAGCGGACCCATCGGGTGCGAGCAGCCCTCGACCATGCCGGCGTCGATGTCGTCGGCGGAGGCGAAGCCCGACTCGAGCATGCGGATCGCCGCGAGCACGTAGGGCACGAACAGCGCGTTGACGATGAACCCGGCGCGGTCCTGGGAGCGGATCACCCGCTTGCCCAGGCCCTCGACCATGAAGTCCTCGGCCCGGTCGGCCACTTCGGCGCTGGTGACGATCGACGGGATGAGCTCCACGAGGCGCATCACCGGCACCGGGTTGAAGAAGTGCAGGCCCACCACGTGCTCGGGCCGCGCGCTGGCGACCGCGAGCTTCATGATCGGGATCGACGACGTGTTCGACGCCAGGATCGCCTGCTCGTCGATCACCAGCTTGCCGAGGTTCTGGAAGACCTCGAGCTTCTCGTCCTCGTACTCGCGCACCGCCTCGACCACGAGCTGACGGTCGGCGAGCTCGCCGATGTCGGTGACGAAGCGGATGCGCTCCAGTGCGGCCATGGCCGCGGCGTCGTCGAGCTTCCCGGCCTTCACCGCCTTCTGGAGCGACGTCTCGATGCGCGACCGCCCGGCGGCAATCGCCGCATCGTTGATGTCGCAGATGGTGACGTCGGTGCCGGACTTGGCCGCCACCTCCGCGATCCCGGCGCCCATGAGCCCGGCGCCGACCACTCCGACGCGTTCGATGGACTCGCTCATGGTTCTCCTCCGTCAGCGCCCCGGATGAGCAGGGTCGCCGCAGTGTCGGGATCTGTGGTTCCCTCGGCCACGCCGCGGACCACCGTAGCGAAGCGGGTTCCGCTGCAGAGACCATCGGCTCGCTCGATCAGACGATCGAGCACCACCGCACGGATTTCGTCCGCTATGCGGTGTTCGCGTCGGGCGACGAGCTCGTCCGAGCCCTCCAGGGAGGCCCGGTGGGCGACGACGGCGTCGAGCAGCGCGTCGACCCCACGGTCGGTGGTGGCCACGGTCTCGAGCACCGGTGGTCGCCACGGGCGCGCCCCGGCGAGGTCGACCATCCCCTGGAGGTCCTTCACCGTGGCCGCGACGCCGTCGCGGTCGGCCTTGTTGACGACGAACACGTCGCCGATCTCGAGCAGACCCGCCTTCGCCGCCTGCACGCCGTCACCCCACCCGGGGTTCACGACGACGACGGTCGTGTCCGCGGTACCGGCGACCTCCAGCTCGACCTGGCCGACACCGACGGTCTCGACCACGATCCAGTCGTGGCCGGCGGCCGCGAGCACCCGCACCGCCTGGGGCACGGCCAGGGCGAGGCCGCCCTGGTGGCCGCGCGTCGCCATGGACCGGATGAACACTTCGGAGTCGGTGGTGTGGTCGTGCATCCGCACGCGGTCGCCGAGGATCGCGCCACCGGTGAACGGGCTGCTGGGATCGACGGCGAGCACGCCGATCCGCGCGCCCCGGGCGCGGAGGTGTCGCACGAGCCCGGCGGTGAGGGTCGACTTGCCCGCCCCCGGCGCGCCGGTGACGCCGATGGTCCATGCCGCGTCGGCGGCAGTCACCGGGAGCTCCGCCAGCGCGACGCGGGCGTCGTCACCGCCCGCCTCGACGATCGAGAGGAGGCGCGCCAGCGCGCCACGATCCCCACGCCGGACGGCGTCGACCAACGCCGTCGTCGGCCGCCGCTCGGTCATGACCTGGATCAGTCGCGCAGGTCTGCACGCCCCAGCGAGTGCGGGCTCCACCCGTGCTCGCTGGCTGGGACGGAGCGAGCGGAGGCGAGCGACGGGGGCACGTCAGTGAAAGGGATCTTCGTCGGCGATCGAGTCGTCGACGACGGCGGTGACCCCGGGCGCGCGGTCCATGATGATCCGCTCGACCCCGGCCTTCAGCGTCTGCATCGAGATCGGGCAGGTGCCGCAGGCGCCGACGAGGCTCACGTGGACCACGCCGTCGCCGTCGAGGTGCTCGAACACGATGTCGCCGCCGTCGCTCTGGAGGGCGGGCCGGATGAGCTCGATCGCCTCGAGCACGCGGCCTTCCAGCTCAGCGGGTTCGAGTTCGGTGTCGATCGGCATACAGGCCTCCCGTGGCGGGCGTACTCCCGTGCAACACCACCAGTCTCGCAGGCCTTCCCGTCTCCGAGCGACTCGCTCAGGCGCCCGCGCCGTCGGCCGACTCCGCCGCCACCTTGATCCGCTCGAGGGTGGCAGCCATGTTGCGGGCGTTGGTGCGGCCCCGGGCCTTGCCGAACAGCGACCAGTAGACCTTGAGGGGCAGGTTCTCGGCGAGGTCGTAGAACTCCGTGACGTCGGTGCCGTCGCCCGACGCCGCGAACCGGTACCCCCAGGTCATCGGATGGCGCTCGGGCGTGCCGACCACGAAGGTGAACTCGCGTCCCGGCTCGCAGCCGACCACCGTGCACTTGGTCCAGTAGGTCGGCCCGCGGCCGTTGCGCTTCACGTGCCCGCGGAAGCGGGCGCCCACCTCGGGCCCGGTGGAGCCGTCGATCCACTCGGCCTCGAACGTCTCGGGGCTGAAGCGGCCGGTGTTGGTGACGTCGCTCACCAGCGTCCAGACCTGCTCGGGCGGGGCGTCGACGTGCACGGTCACGGAGTCGGTCGGCATGGCGTCAGGCTACGACGCGCCCCCCACCACTTGCTCGCACGCGCGGCAGTAGTCGTCTTCGGGCGCCCACGGCCAGTCGTCGAAGATGCGCAGCGACTCCGGCGTGCCGCACGCGACCATCCCGGTGTCGGTGTCGACGGCGTGGCGCTTGCCCTTGGGTTCGCGCCCGCCGGCCGACGGTCGACCGATGCCCTTCGACCGGGCCGGGCGGGATCCCAACGCGCCGACGACCCAGGGCATGGGCGCAGGCTACGACCGTCCCCGCGAGTCCGCGTCGTGACGGGGCGATTTCGAACGCTGCCGTTCCAGTTCGCGCAGCTTTGGCGCGAGGGAAGGCCACCGAGCAGGAGCGTCAGCGCCAGTCGCGGACGCGCTCGACGTCGGCGCCGAGGGTGCGCAGCGACGACGCGAGGTCGGAGTAGCCGCGGTCGATGTGGAACGGGTCCAGCACGACGGTCTCGCCGTCGGCGGCCAAGCCCGCGAGCACGAGCGCGGCACCGGCGCGGACGTCGAGCGCGCGCACGGGCGCGGCCGACAGGCGCGGCACGCCGCGCACGACCGCGTGCCTCCCTTCGTGACGGACGTCGGCGCCCATGCGGTTGAGCTCGGCGACGAAGCCGAGGCGGTTGTCGAACACGTTCTCGGTGACGATCGACGTGCCGTCGGCGGTTGCGAGCAGCGCGACCGCGAGCGGCATGAAGTCGGTGGCGAAGCCGGGGAACGGCAGCGTGGCGATGTCGATCGCGCGCAGCCGCTCGTCGGCGCGCGCTTCGAGCCCGTCGGGGGTGGGCGTGACCTGCAATCCCATCTCGCCGAGCTTCATGACGACGGTCTCGACGTGGTCGATGCGGCCGCCGAGCAGCATGGCGTCGCCGCCGGTGATGCCGACCGCCATGAGCAGCGTGCCGGTCTCGATGCGGTCGGCCATGATCTCGCTCTCCACCGGTGCGAGCTCGTCGACGCCTTCGATCACCAGCGTCGACGTGCCCGCGCCGTGGATCTCGGCACCCATGCGGTTGAGCATGTCGGCGAGGTCGGTGAGCTCGGGCTCGCGCGCCGCGTTCTCGATCACGGTCTCGCCCTTGGCCAGCACGGCGGCGGTGAGCAGGTTCTCGGTGGCCCCCACGCTCGGGAACTCGAGCATCACCCGGGCTCCGGAAAGCCGGTTCGTCCGGGCTTCGATGAAGCCGTGCACGACGTCGAGCTCGACGCCCATGGCCGCGAGCCCGCGGAAGTGCATGTCGAGCTTGCGGCTCCCGATGTTGTCGCCGCCGGGCATCGCGACCCGCGCTTCGCCGCAGCGCGCCAGGAGCGGTCCGAGCACGTTGATCGACGCCCGCATGCGAGTCACCAGCTCGTAGGGCGCCTCCGCGTGCAGCGGTGCCGACGCGTCGATCTGCAGCTCGGTCGTGCCGGTCCACTCGACGTGCGCGCCGATGGCCCGCAGCACGTCGATCATCACGTCGAGGTCGGCGACGGGGTCGACGTTGCGCAACGTCGTGACGCCGGGCGCGAGCAGCGCGGCCGCCATCTGCTTCGTCCCCGCGTTCTTCGTCGCACCGGAGACGCGGACGGTGCCGTGCAGCGGACCGCACGCGCGCACGACGAACGAGTCGCTCATCTCCTGATCACTCCGCGAAGCTCAGCGGCAGCTCGTCCTCCATCTCCGGCGCCGCGATGCGCCAGACCGGGATGGGGGTGACGATGCCGGGGATCTGCCGTTCGCCCAACGCGATGACGGGGAACGCATCGCCGAGCGCGTGCACCACTTCGTCGTTGGCGAGGATCTCACCCGGCGCGGCCGCGTCGCACAGCCGCGACGCCAGGTTGATCGACATGCCGATGAAGTCGTCGCCCTCGAAGACGATGACGCGCCCCGCGGCGATGCCGATGCGCAGCGGCAGGACGATGCTCGCGTTCTGCATCCGCTCGGTGAGGTCGAGCACGGTCTCGACGACCGGGCGCACCTCGGTGCCCACGAACATGCATCCGTCACCGAGCCACTTGCCCACGCGGATGCCGTGGTCGGGCGAGAGCCCGCGCACGATCGAGCGGAACTCCGCGAGGACGGCCAGCGCCTCGTCGTCACCGAGCGTGTCGTTCATGCGCGTGAAGCCACACATGTCGACGAAGGCGAAGCACCGGAAGACCCGCACCGAGACAGTTTGGCCGATGACCGGCTCCGTTCCCGGGTTGTTCCGAGCCCGCCGATCCGGGCGAGCAGCGGGCTCCGTCAGTCGCCGGCGGAGACGTCGACGCTGTAGACGCGGTAGAGCAGGTCGGCGCCCCGGCGGCGGTGCTGGTCGACCAGCTTGGCGATGCCGGTGAGCACCAGCAGCACCCGGGTGTCCTCGGGCCCGGCGGAGGGCTGGGCCAGCAGCTCCCGGGCCCGGGCCACGTGGGCTTCGAGCACCTCGTGATCGCGGCGGAGGCGGTCGATCTCGGACGCGACCTCCAGCGTCTCGTTCAGCAGCTCCTCGAACAGGCCGTCGGGACCCTCGGTGAAGGCGACGTGCTCCTCCCAGGCGTCGGCGAGCCCGTCGAGCGCCACGCCGACGGCGACGATCCAGGTGTCGCGCCTGGCGTCGACGTCGCTCGAGATCTGCTCGAAGACGATGGCGGCGTTGCGCAGCCGCCCCCGCTGGGGGCCGATCCGGGTGTGGACGGTGGGGCGTACCTCGAGGCCAGGCATGGGATCCTCCGGGGAAGCGAAGCGTGGGGGACGAAGGGATCCGGCGCCGTTGCCGAGCCCTCATTTCGCGCGCGTGGCGAGCTGCCCGTCAAGACTTCGCATCACAATTCCCGATCAAACCCATCGTCAGCGGGGATCACACGCAGGCTCAGCCCGGTAGCCCGGCCACCCAGGTCACCGTGGTGTCGGCGACCTCGGCGAGGACGTCGGCGATCGTGCGCCCGCTCGCCTTCAGGGGCCGGTAGCCGTGGTCGGCGGTGTCCACCCAGTGGAACGCGACCTTCCCGCGCACCGCCTCGGCCGCGGTCGTGAGCGCGTCTCGATCCGCCAGCGAGTCACGGGTGCCGCTGACGAACAGGATCGGGACCCGGATGTCCGGGAAGTGCGCCGTCCGCGGTTGGTCGGGCTTGCCCGCCGCGTGCAGGGGATACGACAGCATCACCAGCCCGAGGGCGGGCACCGGGTCGTCGGCGTCGCCCACGACCATCGAGCAGTAGCGGCCCCCCATCGACCGGCCCCCGAGCACGAGCCGTTCGAACGGGAGCTTCGCGCGCTTCGCCAGCTCGGCGGCGGCCTCGCGGGTGGCCGCGTCGAGCACCTTCGGACGGTCCGGTGCGTTGCGTCCAGCCGTCCGGTACGGGTAGTTGAAGCGCAGCGACGGGATCTTCGCAGCTGCCAGCGCGTCGGCGACGGTCACCAGTGCGGCGCCGTGCAGGTCGGAGCCGGCGCCGTGCGCCAGCAGCACCGCACGGTCGGCGCCCCGCTTCGGCCCCTGCCACTCGTACTCGGTCACCAGCGGATCGGTCATCGCGGCACGACCGTCATCGCTGCACCACCCATCGCGTGAGGAATCGCTCGATGCGCTCGAACGAGTCGACGATGGTGGACTCCTTCGAGAAGCCGTGCCCCTCGCCTTCGTACACGTGCTGCTCGACGGTGCCGCCGGCAGCCCGCATCGAGTCGACCAGGAGCTGCGCCTGCGCCGGCGGCACCACCTTGTCGTCGGCGCCCTGCAACACGAGCACCGGCACGCCGATCTCCCCGGCGCGGGTGACCGGCGAACGCGTCCTGTAGCGGTCGGCGTGCGCGGGCAGGGTGCCCACGAGCCGGTCGAGGTAGCGCGACTCGAAGCGGTGCGTCGTGGCGGCGAGATCGAACAGGTCGGTCACGCCGAACAGGCTGACCGCGGCGCGCACGACGGAGCGGTCGTGCGCGGCCACGAGCAGCGCGGTGAAACCACCGGCGCTGCCGCCCATCACCGCGGCACGCGACGCGTCGACGCGGTCGTCGTGGGCGAGGGCGCGGATCCCGGCGACGGTGTCGGTGACGTCGACCTCGCCCCACGCGTGGTCGAGGGCGTGCCGGTAGCCGCGCCCGTAGCCGGTCGAGCCGCGGTAATTGGGGTTGAGCACCGCCCAGCCACGGGACACGAACCAGCGGACGCGGGGCTTCCAGTCGACGGTCGACTGGTCGGTCGGCCCACCGTGCACGTCGACGAGCAGCGGCGGCGGCGAGCCCGCGTCGCACACGCCGGGCGGAGGTAGCCAGAGCAGACCGTGCACGGGTTCACCGTCGTCTCCGGTCCACGTGCAGGGCTCGGGTTCGGGGAGATCGACGGCGTCGAGCTCGGCCGGCGCGCCGCGGCGACGCGCCTCCCGCGCACCGGTGGCCGGATCGAGCACGGTGAGCTGCGGCGCGGTGCGCCCGCCGGAGCGGATGCACGCGATGCCCGCGCTCCCCCAGTCGAGGCCGGCGTGCCAGCCCTTCGACACCTCGGCGACGGCGCGGTCGCGATCGAGCGTCACGACGACGAGGCGCCCGAAGCCTTCCTCGTTGCGACCGAGTGCGATCGAACGCGCATCGGGCGACCACGCGAACGAGCGTTGACCGGGGCCCCATGACGGGTCAGCGTGCTCGTGTGGTTCGGCGAGCACGCAGGTCGGTGCGTCGCCGATCCGTTCGACCATCCAGACGTTCATCCAGCCGTCGAGCTCGGCGACGAACGCGAGCGCGTCGCCGAGGGGTGCGAAGCGCGGCTGCCCGACCGCGACGTCGTCACCTCCGGCGACGAGCAGTGGCGCCGCGTTCGTGTCGTCGACGGGGATCGCCATGATGCGCGAGCCGTCCCAGGGCATGTTCGGGAGGTCCCACTCGTGCCACGCGAGGGCATGACCGTCGGCCGACCACGACGGATCCCAGGCGTAGTCCGCATGCGAGATGCGTCGCGGCCAGGTCTCGCCGTCGACGTCGACCATCGCGACGTCACAGCTGTCGGCGCGCTCGACCACGAACGCCACCCGGCGACCGTCGGGCGACGCCGCCGGCGCCGCCGCCCGACCGTCGCGCGAGAGCAGCCGCACCGGGCCTCCGCGCCGGTCGATCGCCAGGAGGCGGCCGTCGGCGGCCGCGTAGATCAGCGTGTTGGCGTCGGCCCAGCAGTAACCACCACCGCCGTACGCGCCCAGGCCGGTCACCGGAACCTCGGCGGTGAGGGTCGTCTCCGGCCCGCGCCCGTCGGCCGGCCCCACCATGAGGTCGACCCGGCCGAAAAAGACGTCGAGCCACGCCAGCCGGGCGTCGTCGGGCGACCAGCGTGCCTCGCCCAGGGTGCGCGACCGCGCCAGCGCGGCCGCGGAGATGCCGGTCATGAGCCCCCGAGGGTACGAGATGCCCAGCGCCGGCCGCGGGCCCCGCCGTGACGAGGCGGGACGACAGATGGGCCGCCACCTGCACGTTCGTCGGATCCGGGTGCAGTCTGCGAGACTGATCGGCTCATGCCGTCTCAGTCCGAGAGTCTCCGCATCGCCTGGCTGGTCTACCGGGGCAACCCGTACTGCGGCGGTCAAGGTGTCTACACCCGCTACGTGGCCCGGGAGCTGACCGAGCTGGGGCATCGGGTGACCGTCCTCTCGGGGCAGCCCTACCCGGAGCTCGACGACATGTCGCAGCTCCAGCGGGTGCCCAGCCTCGACCTCTACCGGCCCGAGAACCCGTTCCGGGTGCCGTGGCCGTGGGAGTTCAAGACCACGATCGACCTCCAGGAGTTCGCCGTCATGTGCTCGGCAGGCTTCCCGGAGCCGTACACGTTCAGCCTGCGGGCGCGCCGGATCCTCGGGCCGCGCCGCGCCGAGTTCGACCTGATCCACGACAACCAGTGCCTCGGGTCCGGCCTGCTCGGGATGATGGACGACGGCTGGCCGGTGCTCGCCACCCTGCACCACCCGATCACCGTCGACCGCGACCTCGACCTCGAGCACGCCACCAGCGCGTGGCGCCGCTTCACGCTGCGGCGTTGGTACGGGTTCCTCGGCATGCAGATGAAGGTGGCGCGTGCGATCCCGCGCGTCGTGACGGTGTCGGAGTCGAGCAAGCGCGACATCGTCACCCACATGGACGTGCGACCCGAGCGGCTGCACATCGTCCCGGTCGGGGTCGACCCGAAGATCTTCCACCCGATGCCCGAGATCGCGCGGGTGCCCGGTCGCTTGATGACCACCACCAGCTCCGACGTCCCCATGAAGGGGCTCATCCCGCTGCTGGAGGCGCTGGCCAAGGTGCGCACCGAGCGCGACGACGCCCAGCTCGTGATCATCGGCAAGCCCAAGGGCAAGAGCAAGATCCCCGGCATCATCGAGCGGCTCGGCCTCACCGGCGCGGTGCGCTTCGTGTCAGGAGTGAGCACGGAGCGCATCGTCGAGCTGTACGCCGAGGCCGAGGTCGCGGTGGTGCCGTCGCTCTACGAGGGCTTCTCGCTTCCCGCGGTCGAGGCGATGGCGTGCGGAGTGCCGCTGGTGGCGACCACCGGTGGCGCGCTCCCCGAGGTCGTCGGCACCGACGGCGAGACCGGCCTGCTCGTGCCTCCCGGTGATCCCGACTCGCTCGCCACCACCCTGCTGCGCGCGCTGGGTGATGCCGACCTCCGCGCCCGCATCGGCGCCGCCGGCCGCAGACGCGCCCTCGACAACTTCACGTGGCGCCAGACCGCGATCGGCACCGTCGAGAACTACCGCGCGCTGCTCGACGCGCGCACCGGTGCGGCCTCATGCTGACGGTCGACTTCGACCGCCTCGACCTGCGTGAGGGCGACCGTCTCCTCGACATGGGTTGCGGCGGTGGTCGGCACGCGTTCACCGCGATGCGCCACGGCGCCACCGTCGTCGCCCTCGACTACGACGCCGGTGAGCTCAAGGAGGTGCGCGCCACGCGGGGCGCGATGATCGAGGCAGGCGAGATCCGCGAGGACGCGCCTGGTGGCGAGGTCAACGGCGACGCCCTGCGCCTGCCGTTCCCCGACGCCTCCTTCGACCGCATCATCGCGTCGGAGGTGCTCGAGCACCTGTGGGACGACGCCGGCGCCATCGCCGAGCTGGTCCGGGTGCTGCGACCCGGCGGACGCATGGCGGTGACGGTGCCGACCCGCTGGCCCGAGCGGGTGAGCTGGGCCATCAACCACCGCTACCACGACACGCCCGGCGGCCACGTCCGCATCTACCGCCAGCACGAGCTCGAGCAGAAGCTCGAGTCGGCCGGGCTGTGGCTGCGCGGCTCGCACCACGCGCACTCGTTGCACTCGCCCTACTGGTGGCTGAAGTGCACGTTCGGGCTCGACAACCCCGGCGCGTGGCCGGTGCGCAAGTACCACGACTTCCTCGTGTACCAGATCGTGCGCCAGCCGCGATGGGTCGCCACCCTGGACCGCACGCTCAACCCGGTGATGGGCAAGAGCCTGGTCGTCTACACGCAGAAGGTCGGATGACCCACCGCGACCACCATCTCGCCGACGTCGAGGGCATCGTCACGACGGCCGACCTGCTGGCGACGGTCGACGCGGTCGCGTCGATCCAGTTGCCCGACGGCAACATCCCGTGGTTCCCCGGAGGGCACACCGATCCGTGGAACATGGTCGAGGCCGCGATGGCGCTCGACCTCGGCGGTCGTCACGACGAGGCGCGGGCTGCGTTCGACTGGCTGGTCGGCATGCAACGTGCCGATGGCGCGTGGCACGCCTACTACCTCGGCGACGAGATCGAGGACCCCACCCTCGACACCAACGTCACGTGCTACCTGGCGACCGGCGCGTGGCACCACCACCTCCTCACCGGCGACACCGCGTACCTGCGGAAGCTGTGGCCGACGGTCGAGGCCGCGATCGACTTCGCGCTCGACTTCCAGCGCGAGACCGGCGAGATCGCGTGGCGGGGCGACGATCCCGATGACGGCGCGCTGCTCACCGGGTCGTCGAGCATCCACCACAGCCTGAAGTGCGCGCTGGCGATCGCGGAGCGGCTCGGCCACGAGCGCCCCGACTGGGAGCTGTCGCTCGGCGCGCTCGCCATCGCCGTCGCCCACCGGCCCGACGTGTTCCTCGACAAGGACCGCTGGGCGATGGACTGGTACTACCCCATCCTCGGCGGCGTGCTGCGCGGCTACCCGGCCGACGCGCGCGTGGCATCGCGCTGGGCGACGTTCGTGGTGGAGGGCCGCGGCGTGCGCTGCGTCTCGGACCGTCCGTGGGTGACCGCGGCGGAGACGTGCGAGCTGGTGATGGCGCTCGACGCGATCGGGTCGCACGACCACGCCCGTCGGCTCTACAGCTCGGTGCACTTCCTGCGGGCCGAGGGCGGGGGGTACTGGACCGGCGCCAACTTCGACGACGACGCGTTCCACCGCGACGGCGAGCTCTACCCCGTCGAGCAACCCACGTGGAACTCCGCCGCGGTGGTGCTGGCCGCGACCGCGCTCACCGGTGCCGGTCCCACCGCCGGGCTGTTCCGCGGAGAGCGCCTCCCCGAGGGCCTCAACGCCGACGAGCTGCTCGCGGCGGGCGTCGAGATCGCCGAAGAGCGCGCCCGCAAGTAAGCGATCCGTTCGGCGTCACTCGTGTGCCACTACGGCACACTGGTGACGCCAGATGGTTCAGCCGGCGCGCAGCACCCTCAGGCTGCCGGTGGTCGAGACAGGGGTGAAGCCGTCGGCGACCGCGCGCTGCCACACCCGGTAGGGCGCCTGACCGCCGTCCGTCGGATCCTCGAAGACGTCGTGGAACGCGAGCATGCCGCCAGGGGCGACGAAGCGGGCCCAACCCTCGTAGTCGGAGAGCGCGACGTCGAACGCGTGGCCACCGTCGATGAACACGAGGCCGAGCGGCGTGGCCCAGTGCGCCGCCACCGTCGGCGAGTGCCCGATCACCGCGACGACGACGTCTTCGAGCCCGGCGTCCTCGATCGTCCGACGGAAGAACGGCAGCGTGTCCATGCGGCCGGTGCGGGCGTCGACGAGGCGGTCGTCGTGGTGCTCCCAGCCCGCTTGGTTCTCCTCGGACCCGCGGTGGTGGTCGACGGTGTAGACGATGCTCCCGGCCTCGCGCGCGGCGGCACCGAGGTAGATGGCCGACTTGCCGCAATACGTCCCGATCTCGAGCAGGGGACCGGTGGCGGCCGCCTCGAGGCCCGCGTCGTGGAGCGCCCGGCCCTCGTCGTCGGGCATGAAACCGACCGCGGCACGGGCGGCTTCCAGCAGCGAGGGGTCCATGTCCGGGCAGTCTCGCGCCCGCCCGGATCGGGGTCGCATCCGGGTACGCTCCCCCGAATGGAACCCGAGACCCAGGCCCCCGATCGGAACCTCGCGCTCGAGCTCGTGCGCGTCACCGAGGCCGCCGCGCTCGCCGCCGGCCGATGGCTCGGCAAGGGCGACAAGAACGGCGCCGACGGTGCTGCGGTCGACGCCATGCGCATCATCCTCAACTCGGTCTCGATGGAGGGCGTCGTCGTCATCGGCGAGGGCGAGAAGGACGAAGCGCCGATGCTCTTCAACGGCGAGGAGATCGGCTCGGGCGGTCCGGCGTGCGACATCGCGGTCGACCCCATCGACGGCACCACCCTCACGTCGTTGGGACGCAACAACGCGATCTCGGTCATCGCCATCTCCGAGCGGGGCACCATGTTCGACCCCGGTCCGTGTGTGTACATGGACAAGATCGCAGTGGGGCCCGAAGCCGCCGCCGTCATCGACATCGACGCGCCGGTGAAGGCGAACCTCGAAGCGGTGGCCAAGGCGAAGGGCGAGGACGTCGACGACATCACCGCGGTCGTCCTCGACCGACCCCGACACGAGAGCATCATCCGCCAGTGCCGCGAGGCCGGCGCCCGCATCAAGCTCATCCAGGACGGCGACGTCGCCGCCGCCATCACCGTCGCCACACCCAACAGCGGCACCGACATCCTCTTCGGCATCGGCGGCACCCCCGAGGGCGTGATCGCAGCCGCCGCGCTCAGTTGCATGGGTGGCGAGATGTTCGGACGCCTCCACGCGCGCGACGACGACGAGCGCCGGGCCGCGATCGACGCCGGCTACGACCTCGATCGCGTGCTCACCAGTCACGACCTCGTCTCGGGTGAGGACGTGTTCTTCAGCGCCACCGGCATCAGCGACGGTGACCTGCTCAAGGGCGTGCGCTACTGGGGCAACGGCGCGAGCACGCAGTCGATGGTGATGCGCTCGAAGTCGGGCACCATCCGCACCATCGACGCCACCCACAAGTGGCAGAAGCTCATGCGCTACAGCGCGCTCAAGTTCGACTGATCCACCCGCGCTGCCGGGCGCACCGCGGCTACGTGTGTGCGCCGCCGTTCCAGAGCAGCACGTACAGGACCAGCAGGCCGGCCAACACCAAGGTGAAGCCGAAGAACGCGGCCCCGATCAACCACCCACGGCCGTCGGGTGACGCGGGTACCTCATCGCGATCGATCACTGTGGGTCCTACCTGTCAGGGGAAGGGGCGCGGCGTCGCAGCGTGACACGCTACGCGCTGGATGACGAGAAGCGGTCATCTTCCTCCCTCCAGCTCACGCTTCCCTCACAATTCTTCCGTAGCGTCCCGGCCATGATCGAGGCCCGGGGTCTCACCAAGCGCTACCCGACCGCGCTGGCGGTCGACGACCTCACCTTCACCGTGCAGCCGGGTCTGGTGACCGGTTTCCTCGGCCCCAACGGAGCCGGGAAGTCGACCACCATGCGGCTCGTCCTCGGCCTCGACCGCCCGACCGCGGGCTCGGTCACCGTGGGCGGCCGGCGCTTCGCCGACCACCGCTACCCCATGTACGAGGTCGGCGCCCTCCTCGACGCCGGCGCGATCCACCCGGGACGCAAGGCACGCGAGCACCTCTGGGGTCTGGCGCAGTCGAACCGGATCCCGCGCACGCGCGTCGACGAGGTGCTCGGGATCGTGGGCCTCGACGACGTGGCCGGCAGGCGCATCGGCACCTTCTCGCTGGGCATGCGCCAGCGCCTCGGGATCGCGGCCGCGCTGCTCGGTGATCCCCAGGTGCTGATGTTCGACGAGCCGGTCAACGGACTCGACCCGGAAGGCATCGTCTGGATCCGCACGCTCTTCCGCGCGCTCGCCAACGAGGGCCGCACCGTGTTCGTGTCGAGCCACCTGATGAGCGAGATGTCGCTCACCGCGGACCACGTGATCGTGATCGGCCGGGGCCGGCTTATCGCCGATGCGCCGATGCGAGAGCTCCTCGTGCGGGGTGCGGCCAGCGTGTCGGTGCGTTCGCCCGACGCGGCCCGGTTCATGCCGTTGCTGGTCGACGCCGGCGGGCGCGTCGAGCCGGGACGCGACGGGAGCCTGACCGTGACCGACCTCACGTCCGAGGTGATCGGTGCACTGGCCGCACGTCACGGCGTCGTGCTGCACGAGCTGACGACGCAGTCGGCATCCCTCGAGGAGACGTTCTTCGAGCTCACGAACGACAGCGTCGACTTCCACGGTGAGGTCGCGACGACGAGGAGCATGCCGTGAGCACGGCGATCGACACGCGCGACACGCCGACCGCGGGTGCATTGACGCCGGTGTTGCGGTCCGAGGCCACCAAGCTCCGCACGGTGCGCTCGACCGTCTGGACGCTCGTCGCGACTGTGGTCGCGACCGTCGGCATCGGCACGCTCCTCAGCCTCGCCCGCGTCAGCCGCTGGGACCAGCTGAGCCTGCGGGAGCGGCTCTCCATCGACCCGACCGCGATCAGCCTGCGTGGCGTCTTCCTCGCGCAGCTCGCCATCGGCGTGCTCGGGGTGCTCGTGATCAGCGCCGAGTACACGACCGGCATGATCCGCACGACGCTCACCGCGGTCCCGCACCGCCGGATGCTCCTCTTCGCCAAGGCGGGCGTGTTCACGGTCGTCGCGTTCGTCGTGTCGACGATCGCCGCGTTCATCGCGTTCTTCGCCGGCCAGAGCGTGCTCGCGGGGAAGAACGCCGACGTGGCGCTCTCCGACCCCGGCGTTCTGCGCGCCGTGCTCGGCGCCGGCGTCTACCTCACCCTCATCGGGCTCCTCGGCCTCGCGCTGGCGACCTTGCTCCGCCGCACCGCGGGTGCGATCGCCACGCTGTTCGGTCTCGTGCTCGTGCTGCCGGCTCTCGTCGACGCGCTGCCGTCGCCCTGGAACACCGACGTCGGCAAGCTGTTGCCGATCAACGCCGGCCGGGCGATGTTCACCGTCCGACCGAACTCCAACCTGCTGTCGCCGGGCGGGGGCCTGGTCGCGCTGCTGGTGACCGTGGGCGTCGTCTTCGTGCTCGCGGTGGTCGCGATCGAACGCCGCGACGCCTGACGCTCAGCTCGTCGGCGGCACGGTCGTGGTGGTGGTCGTCGTCGACGTCGTCGAGCTGGTCGTCGTCGAGGACGGGGCCGGTGGCGCCGTCGACGGTGCCGGGGTGGTGGGTGGCAACAGGGTGGTCGGCACCGGCACGCTGTCGCGCAGGTAGGGCCACGCCCACGTGCCCGTCGTCGCGTAGTCGTAGACCGACCACCCGAGCGCGTCGGTGGCGCGCGCGGCGCGGGTCATGTCGAGGTAGTCGTCGGGCGTGCTGTCCTCGGCGAGACCCCCGATGAGGTGCACCGGCACCTTCGGGTCGCCGACCCGCTTGCGGAGCCGGTCGACGCTGTCGACCGTGTAGCGGAACGCGCTGCGCAGCCCCGACTCGGTCGACCGGTACGTGTAGTAGCTCATCGGCATCCAGAGGTCGACGGAGCGGTTCACCGCCTTGTACGGGAAATCGGGCCACAGCGTGGTGTTGAGCACCTCGAGCTGCACCGCGGGGTACACGATGGCGGCCACCGGCATGGAGGATCCCACGAGCTTGCGCACGCGTGCCGCGAAGGCGACCGTGCGCTGGTTCCGCAACCGGATGTCGGGCTCTTCCCCTGATTCGAGGTCGAGCCCGATGCCGTCGACGTTCTCACCGCCGGCACGCAGCTCGAGGATCTGCTTGAACGTGGCGACGTCGTCCTTCGGCGAGGTCAACCCGGGCAGGAACCAGGGCACCACCGCCATGCCGCGGTCGTGCGCCCGTGCGAGCAGCGCCTGGAGCTCGACGCGGTCGGTGAGCTGGTTCGCCGGTGCGCCGTCGGGGTTGGCGACCTGCACGTAGAGCGTCTTCACGCCGAGCGCGGCCATGTCGGAGATCGAGTCGGGCGTGACGCGCGGCTTGGCGCCGGCGTTCTGGAGCCGGGGCGCGTAGTCGAACACGTCGACCCAGGCACCGAGCTTCCGGAACGCGGCGAGCGACGGCGTCTCGGCTCCCGCGGTGGAGACGAGCGCGAACAGCGCCCCGCCGACCGTGATCATCAACGCGACGGCCACGCAGGTCAGGCGCCGTCGCATGGCAGCAGGCTAGGAGGTCGGACGCGCGTTTCGCGGACGCGGCGCCGCCGCGAGGAGCGCGACTAGGAGGCCCCGGCGACCTTGAGTCGGCTCTCGGCCCGGGCCAGTGCGGCCTGCGCCTCGGGGTCGTCGCCGTTGGCGGCGAGCGCAGCCTCGGCCGCCTGCTTCGCGGCCTCGGCGCGGGGCACGTCGATGTCGGCCCTGAGCTCGGCCAGGTCGGACAACACCACGAGCTTCTCGCCGTTCATCTGCACGAAGCCCCCGTGCACCGCGGCCGCGGTCTCGGCGTCGTCGGGTTGGATGATGCGCACCACGTCGTCGTCGAGCACGCCGAGGTAGGGGACGTGGTCCCTGAGGAACGCGATGTCGCCGTCGAGCGCGCGGCACACCACCATCTCGGCCTCGCCCTCGAACAGGATCTGTTCGGGTGAGACGAGCTGGACCTCGAAGAGCTCGGCCGCCATCGGAGCTCAGGACTCCTGGAGCTGCTTGGCCTTGGCCAGCACGCTCTCGGCCCCACCGACGTTGAAGAACGCCTGCTCGGGCGCGTCGTCGAGCTCACCGTCGACCAACGCCTCGAACGACTGCACCGTCTCCTCGACGGACACGAAGATGCCCGGCAGACCGGTGAACACCTCGCCCACGAAGAACGGCTGCGACAGGAACCGCTGGATCTTGCGGGCCCGCGAGACCGTGACCTTGTCGTCTTCGGAGAGCTCGTCGAGCCCCAGGATGGCGATGATGTCCTGCAGCTCCTCGTAGCGCTGCAGCACCTCCTGCACCCGTCGGGCCACCTGGTAGTGGCGGTCGCCCACGACCTCGGGAGCCAGGATGTTCGACGTCGACGCCAGCGGGTCCACCGCCGGGTAGATGCCGAGCGCCGCGATCTGGCGTGAGAGCTCGGTGGTCGCGTCGAGGTGGGTGAAGGTCGTGAACGGCGCCGGGTCGGTGTAGTCGTCGGCGGGCACGTAGACGGCCTGCAGCGACGTGATCGAGTGACCCTTGGTCGACGTGATGCGCTCCTGCAGCTCGCCCATCTCGTCGGCCAGTGTGGGCTGGTACCCCACCGCCGACGGCATGCGGCCGAGCAGCGTCGACACCTCGGAACCCGCCTGCACGAAGCGGAAGATGTTGTCGACGAAGAGCAGCACGTCCTGGTTCTTCACGTCGCGGAAGTACTCGGCGACGGTGAGGGCCGACAGCGCGACCCGGAGGCGCACGCCCGGCGGCTCGTCCATCTGGCCGTAGATGAGGGCGGTCTTCTCGATGACGCCCGACTCCTGCATCTCGAGCCAGAGGTCGGTGCCTTCACGGGTGCGCTCCCCGACCCCGGCGAACACCGACACACCACCGTGGTGGGTGGCGACCCGCTGGATCATCTCCTGGATGAGCACGGTCTTGCCCACACCGGCGCCGCCGAAGAGGCCGATCTTGCCGCCTTCCACGTAGGGCTCGAGCAGGTCGACGACCTTGATGCCGGTCTCGAACATCTTCGCTTTGGGTTCGAGCTGGTCGAAGGCTGGCGCGTCGCGGTGGATCTCCCACCGATCTTCGATGTTGGTGAGCTTCGACTCGTCGATGTCGAGCGGCTCACCGATCACGTTGAACACGTGGCCCAGCACGCCGTCGCCGACGGGCATCGTGATGCCGTGGCCGAGGTTGCGCACGATGGTGCCGCGCTGCAGTCCGTCGGTCGGCTTCAGGCAGATGACGCGCACGCGGCTGTCGCCGATCTGCTGCGCGACCTCGGCGGTGATGGTGATCGTCTCGCCCTCGAGCTCGGCGTCCATCTCCACCGCGAAGTTGATCTCGGGCAGCGCGTCGGGCGGGAACTCGACGTCGACGACCGGGCCGGCGATCGCGACCACGCGACCGTCCTTGAGGTCGGTGTCGGTGGTGGAGGGGGTGTCGGCGGTGACTGTCATGTCCAATCTCCTACGAGTTGGATTGGGTGCGGGCTTGGAAGAGGTCGGCCTCGCGGGCCTCGATGGTGTCGGCGAGGAAGTCGTCGGACACGAGCTTCGTCTTCGACCCGCGCAGGGCCTCCGCGCCCCCGACGATCTCCATGATCTCCGTCGTGATGGAGTCCTGGCGAGCGCGGTTCATCACGCGGCTGAGGCTGACGATCAGATCGTGCGCGTTGTCGGTGGCCGACTTCATCGCGCGCTGGCGCGACGCGTGCTCCGACGCGGCCGCGTTGAGCAGCGCCGCGAACACACGCGAGTCGACGTAGCGCGGGAGCAGCAGATCGAGGATCGAGTCGGGCGACGGTTCGAACTCGTACGAGGCGGTGACGGGACCGCCGCTCTCATCGGCGTCCACCTCGTCGCGAGCCATGGGGACGAGGGTCTGGCGCTCGACCACCTGGACGCCGGCCGACAGGAACCGGGTGTAGACGATCTCGACGAGATCGGTCTCCTCGGCGAGGAACGCCCGCGTCGCGGCCCGACCGATCTCGCGCGCGTGCTCGTAGGTCGGCTGGTCGGAGAAGCCGGTGAACGACGCGTCGACCTCGTAGTCGCGGTAGCGGAAGTAGGCCTCGGCCTTGCGGCCACTGGTGATCAGCGAGTAGCCCCGCCCGGCGGCGCGATCCTCGGCCACGGCCGTCTCGGCGGCCCGCAACACGTTGGAGTTGTAGGCGCCGCAGAGGCCGCGGTCGGCCGCGATCACGATGTGCGCGACCCGGCGCACCTCTGGTCGCGGCACGAGCAGCGCGCTGTTGATCCCACCACTGGCTGCCGCCAGGTCGCTGACCACTTCGGTGATCGATTCGCTGTAGGGCTGCGCGGCGTGCACACGACCCTGCGCACGCACGATCCGGCTCGCGGCGATCAGCTCCTGCGCACGAGTGATCTTCTGCGTCGACTGGATGCTGCGTATCCGCCGCCGCAGCACCCGCTCCTGACCACCAGCCATGTCGCCCTACTGCCCTGTCCCAGCCGCGACGGGCTCGGTGGCCTCGGCGGCCTGCGCGGTGGCGGCGGCTTCGCCGGCGAGGGCAGCGGCGAACGTCTCCTTGAACTCCGCCATCGCGTTCGCCATCTCGTCGCCCTCGGGCAACGTGCCGGTGCCACGGATGTGGTCGAGCAACGCGCCGTGGCGGGCCTGGAACCACTCGTGCATGTCGTCCTCGAAGCGACGGATGTCGTGCACCTCGAGGTCGTCGAGCACGCCGGACGTGCCGGCGAAGACCGACAGCACCTGCAGCTCCACCGGCATCGGCGAGTTGAGCGGTTGCTTCAGCAGCTCGACCAGGCGGTACCCACGCTCGAGCTGGGCCTTCGACACCGCGTCGAGGTCGGACGCGAACGTGGCGAACGCCTCGAGGTCGCGGAACTGCGCGAGGTCGACCTTCAGCGTTCCGGCCACCGACCGCATGGCCTTGATCTGCGCGGCGCCACCCACCCGGGACACCGAGATGCCCACGTCGACCGCGGGCCGCACACCCGACCGGAAGAGGTTCTCCTGGAGGTAGATCTGGCCGTCGGTGATCGAGATCACGTTGGTGGGGATGTACGCCGAGACGTCACCCGCCTTGGTCTCGATGATCGGGAGCGCGGTGAGCGAACCGGCGCCGAGCGCATCGCTGAGCTTGGCCGCACGCTCGAGCAGACGGCTGTGCAGGTAGAAGACGTCGCCCGGATAGGCCTCACGACCCGGCGGACGGCGCAGCAGCAGCGACAGCTGGCGGTACGACTCCGCCTGCTTCGACAGGTCGTCGTAGACGACGAGCGCGTGCTCACCGTTGTCCATCCAGTGCTGGCCGATGGCGCATCCCGCGTAGGGGGCGAGGTACTTGAACACCGCCTCGTCGGCGGCTGGCGCGTTCACCACCACCGTGTAGTCCATCGCGCCGTGCTCCTCGAGCGTGGCGACGGTCTGCGCGACGGTCGATCCCTTCTGGCCGATCGCGACGTAGATGCACTTCACGCCCTGGCCCTTCTGGGCCAGGATCGTGTCGATGGCGACGGTCGTCTTGCCCGTCTTGCGGTCGCCGATGATGAGCTCCCGCTGACCACGACCGACCGGCGTCATCGCGTCGATGGCCTTGATGCCGGTCTGGAGCGGCTCGTGCACCGGCTGGCGACCGACGATGCCCGGCGCCTGTACCTCGAGGCGACGGACCTCGGTGGAGGCGATCGCACCCTTGCCGTCGATCGGACGCCCGAGACCGTCGACGACACGGCCGATCAGGGCGTCGCCGACCGCGACCGAGAGGATGCGTCCGGTCGCCTTGACCGCGCCGCCTTCCTCGACGTGGCTCGCCTCGCCGAGCACGACCGCACCGATCGAATCCTCGTCGAGGTTCAGCGCGAGGCCGAGCGTGCCCCCTTCGAACTCGAGGACCTCGTTGACCGCGGTCTGCGGTAGGCCCGCGACGCGCGCGATGCCGTCACCCACCTCCAGCACCTGGCCGACGTTGGCCGAGTCGAGGGTGGGCGTGAACGTGGAGACGTGCGCCTTGAGCGCGGCAGCGATCTCCTCGACGTTGATGGTCAACTCAGCCATCTGTTCCTTCCAGTCTTCCTCTGGCTAGATCTGTTCGCGGAGTTGGTCGAGGCGGTGGCGGACGGACCCGTCGATCACCAGATCGCCCACCTTGGTGACGATCCCGCCCATGACGTCGGGGTCGATGACGACCTTCACCTCGACGTTCTTGCGGGTGGCCGCGCTCAGCGCGTCCCGCAGGCGCACGACGTCTTCGTCGCTGAGCGGCACCGCGGTGCGGACCTCGGCGACCTCGTGCGCGCGCTCCGCCACCGCGAGCTCGACGAACTTGTCGACGATCTGCTCGAGCTCACCGGCCCGGCCTGCGACCACCACGGCGAGCACCAACGCCTGGGACGTGGCGAGCGCCTTGCGCTCGAGCAGATCCTGGATCACCGCGACCTTGCGCGCCGCGGGGAGGTTCGGATCGGTGAGCGCGAGCCGCAGCTCGTCCGAAGCCGCGTAGGCGCGGGCGAACCGGAACAGCTCGTCCTCGACCTCGGCCAGGTGGCCCTCGGTCCGGGCGACCTCGAGGAACGCCGTGGCGTAGGACTCGATGCGGTCGCTGGCGTTGCTCACGTCAGTTGCTCCCGACCTGCGCGATGTAGCTGTCGATCAGGGCACGCTGCGTCTCGGGGTCGAGGTTGCGCTCGACGACCTTCTCGGCCAGCTCGATCGAGAGGTCCTTCACCGATGCCTGGAGGTCGGCCTGGGCCCGCTCGGTCGCGAGGCGGATGTCGTCGTTGGCCCGCGCCTTGATCTCCATGGCCTCGGTCTCCGCCCGGGCGACGATGTCGGCGCGCACTCTTTCGGCATCACCACGCGCGGCTTCGAGGATCTCCACCGCTTCTTGACGCGACTCCTGGACCTTCTGGCGATAGTCGTCGCGCTCCCGCTCGGCCTCGAGCCGGGCGGACTCCGCCCCTTCCAGGTCGTGACGGATCTTGTCCTGACGGTCCGCCAGCGTCTTCTTCATCGTGGGGTAGGCGAACTTCGCGAGCACGCCGAGCACGATCAGGAACGCGATCGAGCCCCAGAGCAGCTCGGGTGCCGCCGGCACCACGATGCTCTTCGCCTTGTGGCAGTCGTTGATCGCGTTCTGGAGATCGGCGTTGGAGCCCTTGAGCGCCTTCTCGACGCACTCGCGGAGCTCTTTGTTCGCCTCCACCGACGGGTCGGCGCTCGCCGGCTGCGCCAGCGCGAACAGCATCGCCCCTCCGAGCAACGCTGCTGCCAGCAACCTACGGATGCGCATGGCGCGTCCTTCCTTCCGAAGTGCCAGTGCGTCGCGGGCTGATCGCCGCGACGCGTCGGTCAGATGAATTTGAGGACGAAACCGATCAGGGCGAGCGCCTCGGCGAACGCGATGCCGAGGAACATCGTCGTCCGCACGTTGCCGGCCATCTCGGGCTGACGGGCCATGGCCTGCACCGACTGACCGACCAGGTACCCGATGCCGATGCCGGGGCCGATGGCGGCAAGGCCGTAACCGACCGACCCGAGGCCGGACTTCAGGGCGTCCGCCTGCGTCACCGCCAGGCTCACGAACTCGTTCACGCTGTCTCTCCTTGGTTGCTGGATTGGCCTTGGTTGCTGGACTGGGTGGTGCTCAGTGCTCCGCGTGGAGCGACTCGTTGACGTACACCGCCGTGAGGATGGTGAAGATGTACGCCTGGAGCAGCGCGACGAGGAACTCGAACGCGGTCATCGCGACGAGCGCGAAGAACGGGAGGATCCCGAGGGGGATCTGCCAGATGCCGCTGTTGTGGTGGATGATCAGCTCGCTCGTCATGATGCAGAACACCGCGAGGAGCACGTGACCGGCGGCCATGTTGGCGAAGAGTCGGACCGCCAGCGAGAACGGCCGGATGAAGTACTTCGAGATGATCTCGATCGGCACCACGAGGATCAGCAGGGGACCCGGCACCCCCGACGGCACGACGTTGCGGAAGTAGCCCAGGCCCTGGTGCTTGAAGCCGACGAAGATGAAGATCACCCACGTCTGTATGGCGAGGTAGAGCGGGATCGAGATGCGCGACGTCGCCGGGAAGTAGATGAACGGCACCGTCGACCAGATGTTGATGAAGAAGATCCAGAAGAACAGCGTCGACAGGAACGGCGCCCACTTGCGGCCGTGGTCGACGCCCATGACCTCGACCGCGATCTGCTGCTCGACGGTCTCGTAGCCCATCTCGGCCATGTTCTGGAGACCGGCCGGGACCATGGCCTTCTTCCGTGACCCGACGTAGAACAGCAGGATGCAGATGATCGTCGAGACGAACGCCATGAGCGCCGTCTTGTTGAACTCGTACCACTGATGCTGGCCGAAGAAGCCCTTGAACTCGAAGAGCTCGTTGACGTTGGGCAGGAGATCGGCGAGAACCGGGACCACGAAGTGCTCCTAGGACTTCCGGGGCTTGAGCCCGGGGGATGCGAGACTGAAGCTGATCGAGCGCATCTCCCAGAAGAGCAGGCCGAGATGCAGCACGAGCACGGACACGACGAAGACGTCGAGGTTGACGGCGTCGATCTGCTCCACCAGCAGACCGGTGCCGAAGATGACGAGCAGCCACACGACGAAGCCGCCGAGCGCGACGGCCATGATCATCGTGGGCGAGATGCGGGCGGCCCAGCCGAGCAGCGCCCCGGTGATGAGGAAGTTGGCGAGCACGACGACGAGGGCGAGCGCCACGCCCAGCGCGCCGCCGACGCCCTGCCAGATGCCGAGGGCCAGGATCGCCACCGGGGCGACCCAGAGCGCGTGGCGGGCGATGTCGCGCGCGATGCGCGACTCGATCCCGTCGGGGCTGGGCACCGAGAGCTCGGACGGCACGGATGGCTCGCTCATGGTCCTTCTCCCCGGCTCGAGGCCGAACGTGTCCACGGCTTGCCTTCGTCGTTGATCTCGCTGCGGGCCTGGTAGCGGTAGTACTGGCTCACGAACGTGCCGACGGCGCCCAGCACGAAGCCGAGGATCAAGAAGAGCGGCGCGGTGCCCCAGCTGCGGTCGGCCCACAGGCCGAGCAACGTGAAGACGACGGTGGGAACGACGAGCTCGAGGCCACTGGCAAACGCCTCGCCGCGGTACTTGTCTTCGCTGCGTGCCTTCTTCGGCACGAACAGCCAACGTACGAATCGTCGGAGCCGGGGTTTCACCGGCGGTTTCCTCCCCCGAGCGGCGCCTCGTTGCGACCCACTCCCGCTTGTGAATGCGGGCACAAGCTAGTCGGCGCCTCCGCGGACGGTCAAACCGGGAGGCGATCGCCGAAGAATTTCTTCAGCCGCCGCCGCGAGATTCCCGCCGACGCGCCAGTTCGACCACTTCCGCGCCCTGGTCGGCGTCGTCGGCGGGGTCGACAGGCTCGCCGGCCACCGGTCCCGCGCGGAGGCTGCGGACACCGGGATGGAAGTAGATGTAGAGGAGCAGTCCCATTGCGATCACCGCCAGCGGCACCAGCGAGTTGCCGTGGCTGGTGAAGGTGGGGAGCAGGACCACCGCCGAGAGCAGCGCGGTCCACAGCCACAGGATCACGACGGCGCGGCGCGGGCCGTGGCCCATGCGCATGAGCCGGTGGTGGAGGTGCTCGTGGTCGGCCTGGGCGAACGACTGCCGTCGCCACACCCGGCGCAGGAACGAGAACACGGTGTCGAAGATCGGCACGCCCAGGATCACGAGCGGGATGACGAGCGGCGCGAAGAAGAAGTAGGTCTGGCCGCTGAACGGGTCGGCGGTGCGGCCGCCGACGGTGATCGTGGTGGTGGCGAGCAGCAGCCCGAGGAACATC
>DASUAS010000281.1:0-3745 GCA_035763625.1 Acidimicrobiia bacterium | reverse complement strand
GGCCGGCGCGACCGGCGGGCCGTCGTAGTGGTCGACGGTGGCGAACGACTCCACCGGGTTGCGCCGCAGCTTGGTGGCCCGCCGCCCCGAGGGGTACCCGAGCGCGAGCACGGCGGCGACGACGACGGGCTCGGGCAGGTGGAGGAGCTCGCGCAGCTCGGGCTCCTTGCGGATGGCGACGGTCGTCATGACGCCCCCGAGGCCGACGTCGTGGGCCGCGAGCAGGAGGCTCCACGCGAACGGGTAGATCGACGCGCCGCCGACCAGCGTGTACCGGTCGAGGTCGCGGTCGAGGGTGGCGAGGTGGCGGAGATCGGCGGTGAGCACCAGGAGCAGCGGCACCTGGTGGAGCTGCTCGGCGAACCCCGGCGCGGCCGCACCCCGCTCCGCGAACTCGCCGGCGCGTGCCCGCGCCGCGGCCTCGGCGTCGCGGTCGGTGACGGCCGCGAACGGCGTGAGCCCGGCCTCCATCTGCGGCAGGTACTCGTACCACCCCGGGAGGTAGAGGTCGCGCAGCGCGACGCGCGTGTCGGGATCGCGCACGACGATCACGTGCCACGCCTGGCGGTTCCCACCGTTCGGCGCGAACCTGGCCGTGTCGAGCAGTTGGTACAGGACGTCGTCGGGCACCGGCTCGGGCCGGAAGTCGCGGACGGCGCCGGTGCTGCGCAGGGCCTGGGTGAGCTCCATGGTGCTCGACAGTAGGACCATCGAACCGGGTCTACATTCGACGGACCCGACGGAGAGGACCGCAGGCATGTACGACATCCTGATCCGAGGCGGAGACGTGGTCGACGGCACCGGGAGCGCCCGACGCCGCGCCGACGTCGCGATCCAGGGCGATCGAGTGGTCGCGATCGGGGAGGTCGCGAGCGGCACCGATGGCGAGGCCGCGACCACGATCGACGCCACCGGCAAGGTCGTCACCCCCGGGTTCGTCGACGTCCACACGCACTACGACGCGCAGGTGTTCTGGGACGGCGCGCTCACGCCGTCGCCGCTGCACGGCGTCACCACCGCGCTGGCCGGCAACTGCGGCTTCACGATCGCACCGCTCTCCGACGACCCGTCCGACGGCGACTACCTCATGCGGATGCTGGCGCGCGTCGAGGGCATGCCGCTCGAGTCGCTGCGGGAGGGCGTGCCGTGGAACTGGAAGAGCACGGCCGAGTACTTCGACGAGATCGACGGCCGGCTCGGGATCAACGCCGGGTTCATGGTCGGGCACTCCGCGATCCGGCGCATCGTCATGGGCGACGACTCGATCGTGCGCGAAGCGAAACCCGACGAGCTCGACGCGATGCGCGGGCTCCTGCACGCCGGGCTCGATGCCGGCGCGCTCGGCTTCTCGTCGTCATGGGCGCGCACGCACAACGACGCCGAGGGACACATGGTGCCGTCGCGCTTCGCGTCGCGCGACGAGATCGTCGCCATGTGCTCCGCGGTCGGTGCGCACGAGGGCACGTCGCTCGAGTTCATCCCGATGGTCGGCCCCTTCGAGCCGTGGGCGGTCGAGCTGATGGCGGCGATGTCGGCGGCGGCGCAGCGACCCCTCAACTGGAACGTGCTGGGGGTGAGCGCCAAGACCCTTCCCGACGCGGAGTCGAAGCTCGAGGCCGGCACCTACGCCCGCGAGCACGGCGGCCGCGTGGTCGCGCTCACGGTGCCGATGAGCTTCCCCGTCTACCTGTCGTTCCGCTCCGGGTTCATCCTCGACGCGATGCCCGGCTGGGAGGAGGTCATGGGCCTCCCGCTCGACGAGAAGCTGAAGTTCTTCCAGGACGACGACGCGCTGGCGAAGCTCGACGAGCAGTCGCAGAGCGAGGCGAACCCGCTGCGGATGATGGCCAACTGGGGCAACCTGAAGATCCACGACGTGATCGCGCCCGAGAACGAGCAGTACCGCGGGCGCATGATCGGCGAGATCGCCGAGGACGAGGGCCGCAGCGCCTGGGACGTGCTCGTGTCGATCGCCCGCGCCGACGAGCTCAACACCAGCTTCGGCACGGTGCCCGCGCAGGAGACCGACGACGACTGGAAGGCGCGCATCCAGGTGTGGCGCGACAAGCGCGCGCTCATCGGTGCGTCCGACGCCGGCGCCCACCTCGACCTGCTCGCGTCGTTCAACTACGCGACCGAGGTGCTGGGCAAGGCGGTGCGCCAGCGCAAGCTGCTCCCGCTCGAGGAGGCGATCAACCTCATCACCGACACGCCCGCGCAGCTCTACGGCCTGCGCGAGCGCGGTCGCCTGGAGGAGGGCTGGAAGGCCGACGTGGTCGTGCTCGACCCCGACACCATCGGCAGTCACGACGTGCGCATGCGCATGGACCTGCCCGGCGGCGCGGGCCGGCTCTACGCCGAGGCCGACGGCATCGACCACGTCCTCGTGAACGGCGCACCGATCGTGCGCGACGGCGCCCTCACCGAGGCCCGCAACGGCACCCTGCTCCGCTCCGGCCGCGACACCGCCACCCCCTCCATGCAGTAGCGACGAAGCCCACGAACATCTCGCACTTCACGTACACCGTTGGGGGTCAACTCCGAGATGTTCGTGAGCGAGATGTTCGTGAGGGGGTGAGGGCATCGGTGATGCGGGCGGTGGCGGTGACGAGCGCGTCGCCGGCGGCGACCACCTCGCGCCCGCGCA
This sequence comes from Acidimicrobiia bacterium, assembly GCA_035763625.1. Lineage (GTDB taxonomy): Bacteria > Actinomycetota > Acidimicrobiia > IMCC26256 > DASPTH01 > DASUAS01. Next base: position 1,098 of record DASUAS010000281.1, on the reverse strand, counting down.
GGGCGCGGTCGAAGCCGGTGAGGGAGAGCACCAGGGTGACGTGACCGGTGTGGTCGAACACCGGCGCGTTCACCACGTTGACCGCGTACTCGCGGTCGAGGTCGAGCTCGACGGCGAGGAACTCCTCGTGGGCGGCGAGCTCGTCGGCGAGGCGGTCGAGCGCGGCGCGCGCCGAGGTGTCGTCGCCGAGCATGCCGACGAGCTGGCGCACACGCGCGACCGAGGTGGCGGAGATCTCCACCGCGTACCCGCGGTCGTGGGTGGCGGCGAGCGCGTCGGCGTAGTGGGCACGGGTGTCGGGGGGCACGTGGCCGAGCCAGTCGTCGCGCACCGCGTCGGACGCCCACGCCACGACGGCGGCGCCGAGCGGCGGCCGGAGCGGGAACGAGGCACCGACCCGGAACGCGTGCGCGGCGGCGCGGGGATCGGCGACCTGGTCGAGCACGGTCACGGCGTCGTCACCGACACCGAGCGCGGCGCACGTCGCCGCGAACTCACTGCTGAGCTCGACCAGCGCCGACCGAGCGAAGTCGAGGGCGGGGAACGACTCCGCCGCCTGGCGTCCGAGCGCCACCATCGTCGGGCCCAGCCGGTACGTCTTGCGGGTCGGGTCGCGCAGCACCCATCCGGCGGCGGCGAGGCTGGCGAGGATGGCGTGACCGGTCGACTTGCTCACGCCCAGCCGCCGGCTGAGCTCGGCGAGCGACAGGGCGTCGTCGGGCCGCTCGGCGAGCAGCGCCATGGTGGCGACGACCCGTTCGGTGGGCGGAGACGTCCGCGGCATGTGACGCAGTGTCGCCGCGTTGTTCGAATATTGCAACCATTGTGCAGCACATTTGCGCGGTGTCAAGATGGTCGGACGCACTCGACACTCCACCTCCGCACGCTCCACCTCCGAAAGAGGCACCCATGCACGAGCTCGTGATCCGTGGCGGCACGTTGGTCGACGGCACCGGTGCCGACGCCCGTCCCGCCGACGTGGCCGTCGACGGCGGTCGCATCACCGAAGTGGCGCCGCCCGGGAAGCTCGACGACGGCGGCGCCGCGCGCACCGTCGATGCCGACGGCCTGCTGGTCACACCGGGCTTCGTCGACCTG
>DASUAS010000280.1:0-10449 GCA_035763625.1 Acidimicrobiia bacterium | reverse complement strand
CGTGTTCACCGCCACCGGCACCGAAGCGGTGAACACGGCGGTGTTCGGCGCGCTCGGGCGCGCCGGCGGTGGTCACGTCGTGACCACCGCAGTCGAGCACTCGTCGGTGCTCGACGCGGTGGCACGGGGCACCGATGACATGACCGTCGTGGGCGTCGACCGCCGCGGTCGCTTCGACGCCGACGCGGTCGCGGCCGCGGTGCGACCCGACACCACGTTGGTGTCGGTGCAGCTCGGCAACCACGAGGTGGGGACGCTGCAGCCGGCCGCCGAGATCGTCGCCCTCGTGCACGAGCGCAGCGAGGCCGTGGTGCACGTCGACGCGTGCGCGGCCGCCGGTCACGTGCCGGTCGACTTCCAGGAACTCGGGGCCGAGCTCTGCTCGGTGACCGGCCACACGTTCGGTGGGCCCAAGGGCGCGTCGGCGCTGCTGGTTCGGCGGGGCCGACGGTTCCCGCCGTTCGTCGTCGGTGGTGCCCAGGAGCGCGCCCGTCGGGCCGGCATCGAGAACGTTGCCGCGATCGTCGGCTTCGGCGCCGCCTGCGACGCGATCGCCGGACCCGAGCTCGACCGTGAAGCCGCGCGCCAACGCGCGCTGGCCGACCGACTGGCCGACGGTGCGCAGCGACGGGTCGACGGCATCGAGCGTTACGGCGATCCCGACGCGCACCTCCCGCACCTCGTGTGCGTGGGAGTCGAGGGGGTCGAGGCGGAGCCGATCCTCCTCGCGCTCGACCAGCGCGGCGTCGCGGTGCACTCCGGTTCGTCGTGCTCGAGTGAATCGCTCGAACCGTCGCCCGTGCTCGCGGCGATGGGCGTCGACGCCGATCGCTCGCTGCGCGCCAGCGTGGGCTGGTCGTCGACCGACGCCGACGTCGACGCGTTCCTCGACGCCCTGCCCGTCGTCGTCGGGTTGCTGCGGCAACTGGGGAAGTAGGTCGGCGTCGGTAAGCTGCCGCGTCATGACCACTCAGGACTGGCCCGCGCTCGCCTCCGCGCTCTCCGACTCACTGCACCTCGCCGCCGCGCCGCTCGCGATCACCTTCTCCGCCGCCCCGCTCGACGGCGTGCCGATGTTCGACGACCCGATGCCCGCGCCGCTGCCCGACGGGCGCACCGGCCGTGTCGCCGCCGGTTGCGTGTTCTGGATGAAGGCGGCCGAGCGCACGTTCGGCACCGTGGCCGAGGACCACGGCAACTGCAGCGTCGGCAGCGTCACCCACGGCTTCAAGACGCTCGACGAGGTGTCCGGCAACTCCGACGTCGCTGCGCTGCTCGACTCGGGCTGGGTGACGATGGATGTCGTGCCGCAGATCCCGGCGGTGCAGGAGCGGCCAGGGGCGGTGACCTACGGCCCGCTGGCCGAGACGCCAGTCGACCCCGACGTCGTGTTCCTCCGGGTCACCGGCCGCCAGCTCATGGTCCTGTCCGACGCCATCCCCGGGTTGCGCATCGAGGGCAAGCCGCAGTGCCACATCGTCGCGGTCGCCAAGGAGGAAGGCGTGCCCGCGGCCAGCGTGGGTTGCGCGCTCAGCCGCGTGCGCACGGGCATGCCGCCGACCGAGATGACGTGCGCGATCCCGGCCTCGAAGCTGGCCGACGTCGTCGCGTCGGTGCAGCAGCACGCGGGCGCCGACAGCACGGTCGCGAAGTACGCGGCCGAGGACGCCACTCGCTTCTGACGAGACGCGCGTCCGAAGCCGTCCCTACTCGGCGCGGAGCGCGGCGGCAGGTGACCGGCGGGCCGCGCGCACGCCGGGGACCATGCCGGCCACGTTGACGATCGCGAACACGACCGCGCCGATCCCGACCAGCAGCGGGACCGACACACTCGGCGCGGCGATGGTGCCCAGCCACTCGGCGAGCACGTCCCAACCGACGCGTCCGATGAGCAGGCCGACGGGCACGCCGACCACGATCGCCACCGCGGCGATGGCGGAGGCCTGCCAGAGCACGGTCCGCACGATCTGGCCGGTCGTCATGCCGAGCGTACGCAGGAGCGCGAGGTCACGGCTGCGCCGCCGCACCGTCGCCACCAGGGCGTTCACGACCGTCACCAGGAGGAGCAGCACGACCAGCAGCGCGAGCAGGGCCGGCGTCGAGCGCAGCCGTTCGGCGCTGATCACGCCCGGCGGGCGGTTGACGTCGTTCACCGTGAGCGGGAGCTGCGACGGCATCTCGCGCCCGAACACCCTGCTCAGCGAGCGCACCGAGCCGCCGTCGGCCCAGCGGAACACGTACTCGGTCTTCTCGAAGTCGGCACTGAAGGTCCGCCAGCCGGCAGTCGTGAGCAGGGCCCCCGTCCCGAGCCCCGCCTTGTCCGATCCCGGATACGGCGCGAGCCCGGGCAGCACCGCCCGCCCCACCACGTGCACCGTCACCGGCGTTCCGTGGTCGTTGCGGGCCAGCTGGATCCGGCGGCCCACGGCAGTGTGGAGCCGCGCCATGGTCGTCGACCCCAGTGCGACCTCCCGGGGCGACCGCGGTGCTCGTCCCTCTGCGATGGTCGGCGCGATGTCGCCCAGGCGGTGCGCGAACCCGATGGCAGGGATGGCGACCGAACCGGAGCGCACCTCGCCGATCGGCACGACGGCGGAAGCGGCCACGGCCCCCGACCGGTCGGCGACGCGCATGAACTGCGACTCGAGCTGCGCGATCCCTCCACCCGAGCCGTCGCCGAAGCCGTTCGGCAGGTTGAGGTTGTCGACCTCCACCTGTGCGTCCCAGGCGGATCCGAACAGCCGAGGCGTGGTGACCAGGTGATCGAGCGAGCCCGAGAACACCGCGACCATCGTGACGAGCGCGACCGCAGTGACCCCGGCAAGCAGCGTGGCGCGCACCGGGACGCCAGCTCGCCCGGGCTGTCGCTCGAGCGCGAAGCGCAGCCCGGTCTCGGCGGCGACCGATCCTCCCATCACGCCCGCCGCGCTCGCCACACGCGCCCGGCGCGGCACCGGCTCGTCGCGCACCACCTTCGACCAGCGCCACGCCGGGATCGCCGCGATCAACAGGCCGACGCCGACGATCGCGAGGAACCCGACGCCGAGCAGCGGCCAGTCGGCCGTCACCTGCGGTTGCGACTCGACGACCCGGACCAGCCCGACCGGTCCGAGCGGCGACGCCGCGATCGCGATGACGACCGCCGCGACCGCACCGAGCACGATCGCGAACGCGACCTTCGTCCAGGCCACGGACATTCGCTGGGCGCGCGTCGATCCGATCGCGGCCCACGTCTCGTTCGCGGCCGCGTCGATCTGCATGCGCCGGGAGACGGCTTGGGACACGAGGATCAGGCCGAGCAACGCGACGATCCCGGCAAAGAGCGACAACGCCAGGACGTCGGGATCCGTGGCGTCGCTCACCTCCTGCGCGATCGCCGACGCGCGCTCGAACGCGATCGACTCGTGTGGGACCAACGCCTGGACGCGACGGGTGAACGCGGCGACGCCGGTCCCGGGGTCGAGTTTCACGACCGCGCCCCAGTACGGGTGCTCGAGACCGGGGTGAGCCGCCGCGAACGCCGGGGTGAACACCAGCCCGGTGGGTACGTACCCCGAGTTCACGACGACGCCGTCCTGCGAAACGCCGATGCCGTCGATGCGGGCCGAGCCGCGCAGCTCCGCCGGCGCGTCCCGCAGGATCGCCTGGGCGTTCGCCAGCGAGCCTGCGGTCTGCATGCGTTGGAGGAGCTCCGGCGTCATGATCACGTACTGGAACGTGTCCCCGACCCGCAGGTGCATCTGCCGCGCGAAGGTCCGCCCCGCCAGCACGCCGCGGGGATCGTCGGCGGAGGGGAGTCGGCCGGACGTGATCACGGGTCGAGCGACGTGATAGGTCGCCTCGCGGTCGGTCACGAGCATCGGGGCCAGGTTGAACGCGTCCGACGCCGACGGCACGAACGAGGGGTAGATCACGAGCCCGTCGATCCGGCCGACCCGGGCGACTCCCGGAAGGTGGCGGAGAGCGTCGAGTCGCAACTTGCTCTCGTTGCCGTTGTTGGGGTTGACCAGCACGTCCCAGGCATCGGTCGCCCCCCGCATCCGAGCAAACGCGGTGTCGGTGCGGCGCGCGATCCCCACGCTGGCGAGCACGACCCCACCCGCGACTCCGACGAGGAGCCCGATCACGAGCAGCGATCGGACGCCCCGTCGCACCTCGAGGCGGAGCCGGTAGGCGAACGCGCTCATCGAGTGCCCACCCTCCCCCTTCCGGCCGTGGTCGTGAAGGGTGCTCGCTCGACCGGCCGTGGGGGTGGCACCCCCCTCGCGAGGGCGCGCTACTTCTTGGCGGACTCGTAGTAGGGGTTGGCCCCCGACGCGTGGTCGGTGACGTCGATCACCTCGGTGATCTCAGGGACCATGTCGAGGATCGCCACCTCGATGCCCTGGCTCAACGTGACCGCGGCCATGCCGCATCCCTGGCACCCACCGCCCATCCGCAGGTACGCGATCGAGTCCTCGACCGCGACCAGCTCGGCGTAGCCGCCGTGGGACGCGATCGCGGGGTTGATCTGCTCATCGAGCACCCGGATCACCCGCTGGGGGATCTCGCCCGACAGGTCGGCCTCGGGTCGGTTGGCGACGCGCGCCACCGGCGGCAGCGGCCGGTTGGGGTTCTGCATCACCATGCCGCCGTTGAACGCGAGCGTGGACCCCCGCAGCAGCTCGATGCTCTCGCTGGGGATCGCGACGGTGACGTCGCCCTCGTGCTCGACCAGCACGTCGTCGGTGAGCTCGGCGGTGGGCCGGAACTCCATCAGATAGGTGTAGGCGCCGTTGGCTTCGCCGTCGACCTCGATCCAGAGCGCGAGGGTCTCCGGCTCGGATTCGGCGCTGCGAACTTCGAGCACCTTCTGCTGGGCATCGGGAGTAATGGCGAGGATGTCGCTCACAGCCACCATGATAGGGGAGTGCTCCGCGTTCTCCTCCTGCTCCCCACCTCCACCTATCGCGCCCCGGATTTCGTGCGGGCGGCGACCCGGCTCGGGGTCGAGGTGGTGGTCGGATCGGACGAGATGCCGATGCTGATGGGAGGGCCCGGTGACCGGGTCAGCGAGCGGGCAGTGGTCGTGCCCCTCGACGAGCCCGACGTCGCCGCCGAGCTGATCGTGGCGCTGGACAGTCGCCGCGGGGTCGACGCGGTGGTTGCGGTGGACGACCGCGGGGTCCTGGTGGCGGCGAGCGCCGGCGAGCGCCTCGGCTTCCCGCACAACCCGCCCGACGCGGTGGCCGCCACCCGCGACAAGGCCGCGATGCGCCGGGCGCTCGCCGCCGCCGAGGTGCCCGAACCGGCGTTCGTGCTCGTGGACGAGGAGTTGCCGGATCCGGACGACTTCCCGTTCCCATGGGTGCTGAAGCCGGTCGACCGCTCGGGCAGCCAGGGCGTGATCCGCGCCGACGACCTCGACGCGGCCCACGGCGCCGCGGCGCGCATCCGCGCCCTCAGCGACGGACCGCTCCTCGTGGAGCAGTACGTGTCCGGCGTCGAGGTGGCAGTCGAAGGGCTGCTGCGCGACGGCGAGCTCACGGTGCTTGCGGTGTTCGACAAGCCCGACCCGCTCGAGGGACCGTACTTCGAGGAGACGATCTACGTCACGCCTTCGCGCCTGCCAGTCGAATCGCTCGGGCGCGCCGAGATCGTCACGTCGCGCGCGTGCGCGGCGATCGGCCTCGTCGAAGGACCGGTGCACGCGGAGCTGCGGATCGAGCGTCGCGGTGACGGTGATCGCGTGCACGTGATCGAGGTCGCGGCGCGTTCGATCGGCGGGCTCTGCGCGCGCACCCTCCGCTTCGGCGCCGGGATCGCACTCGAAGAGCTCGTGCTGCGTCACGCGCTCGGCATGTCGTTGGACGGCATCGAGCGCGAATCGGGTGCCTCCGGGGTGATGATGCTGCCGATCCCCGCCGCCGGGACGCTGCGTGAGGTTCGGGGCCAGGATGCGGCCCGCGCCATCCCCGGCGTGACCGGACTCGAGATCACGATCCCACGCGGCCGACCGGTCGTGCCGCTCCCCGAGGGGAATCGCTACCTCGGCTTCGTGTTCGCACGGGCCGACACGCCGGCCGAGGTCGAAGCGTCGCTGCGCGCCGCGCACGCCGCGCTGGCCATCGAGATCACCGGTGGCGACATCGCATGAACGTCCTCCTGGTCGCCACGTACGAGCTCGGCCAGCAGCCCGGCGCGATCGGCGCGGCAGCCACCCATCTCCGGGCGCAGGGCCACGACGTGCGGGCGCTCGACGTGTCGGTCGACCCGTGGGACCCGGAGCTCGCGAACTGGGCCGACGAGGTGGCCTTCTCGGTGCCCATGCACACCGCGACGCGCCTGGCCCGCGACCTCGCGCGCGGGATCGACACACCCGTACGGGTCTTCGGCCTCTACGCCGCCCAGTGCCATGACTTCGCGGCCCCTGTGGACTGGCCGGTCGGCTGGGACGCGGGACTGCCCGATCGATCGCTCCTCCCGCCGCTCGATCGGTACGCCCGCCTCGACATCGACGGTGAGCAGCGACTGACCGGGTCCGTGGTCGCCACGCACGGCTGCGCCCATCGCTGCCGCCACTGCCCGGTGCCGGTCGTGTTCGACGGTCGCATCCGTCGGGTCGACGAGGACGCGGTGCTCGCCGATGTCGAGCAGCTGGTCGCCGCCGGCGCCCGGCACATCACCTTCGGTGATCCCGACTTCCTCAACGCACCACCTCACTCGTTGCGCATCGTCCGCGCCCTCCACGATCGGTTCCCCGAGGTCACGTTCGACTGCACGGTCAAGGTGGAGCACGTGCTTCGACACGAGGAGCTCTGGCCCGAGCTCGCCGCCGCGGGTTGCGTGTTCGTCGTCTCGGCGTTCGAGTCGGTCGACGACGCCGTCCTCGAACGCCTCGACAAGGGCCACACCGCGGCCGACGCCGCCCGCGCGGTCGCGATCCTCCGCGGCGCCGGGATCGAAGTTCGTCCGTCGTGGCTGCCGTTCACGCCCTGGACCACGCGCGACGACGTCGTGGCACTCCTCGACTTCGTGCACGAGCACGATCTCGTGGGCAGCGTCGACCCGGTGCAGTACAGCGTGCGGTTGCTGCTGCCCGAAGGCTCGTTGCTGCTCGACCACCCCGACCTCGCGCCCACCGGTCGAGGCGGCGTCGGCCCGTGGGACCCCGAGCGCTCGACCTACACCTGGGCGTCACCGGATCCGGAGGTCGACGCGCTGCAGCAGCGCATCGCCGCCATCGTGGAGAGCGACGAAGATCCCATCACCCTCTACGCCCGCGTGCGGGAGGCCGCCGGCGCGCCGCCGGTCGACCTCTCGCGGGTCACGACCGGTCGGCCCCGCCTCAGCGAGACGTGGTTCTGCTGCGCCGAACCCACCGAGCTCCAGCTGACGAGGACCAGTGCGCGGGGGGAGTGGTCCGAAGGTTGCTGCTAGCGCATGTGCGAGCACGGGCGCTTGCATCCGCGCTAGCGCCAGCGCTAGCACGGCGCGCGAAACAACACGCTGTCCTTCCCCCGGGCGTCGACACCGGAACACTGTCATACCCCGGTCGTAGCGTCCCGTCCATGCCGGCTGCGGTGGTCTACCTCAGGATGTCGAACGCGCTGCGCGACGCGCTCCGTGAGCGTGCCGTCGACGAAGGCGTGTCGATGAACGCATTCGCCGTGCAGGCGCTCGCCGCCGCCGCCGGCCCCGAGTTCCTGCGCGACGTACGTGGAGGGGGCCAGCCGAAGACCATCGCCGACGAGCAGCGCGTGCTGACACGCCCCGAGCGAATGAAGCCGATCGTCGATCGGTACGTCACGTACTGGGTCGACCGCCTCGGTCGCGACTCCATGAGCCGCGTCATCGCCAACAGCAAGGACCACGACCGGGTCTGGGCGTGGTACGTCGGCCGTGAGGCCGAGCTCGCCGCGCTCGCCGAGGTCAGCTCCCGCGGAGGACGTTGAGAGCCGAGCCGGCGCGGAACCAGCCGATGTGCTCGTCCGACATCGTGTGCGTGGTCGAGACGGTGTCGCTCGAGCCGTCGGCGTGGTGGATCACCACTTCGACCGGGCGCCCGGGGGCGAGGTCGGCGAGGCCGACGATGTCGATGGTGTCGTCGACCCGGACCCGCTCGTAGTCGTCGGAGTCCGCGAACGTCAGCGCGAGCACGCCCTGCTTCTTGAGGTTGGCCTCGTGGATGCGGGCGAACGAACGCACGATCACGGCGCGTCCGTTCATGTAGCGGGGCTCCATCGCCGCGTGCTCGCGCGAGGACCCTTCGCCGTAGTTCTCGTCGCCGATCGCGACCCACCAGATCCCGGCATCCTTGTACGCCTTCGCCAGGTCCGGCAGCGGCTTCACCGAACCGTCGCGCACGTCGACGCCCGAACCCGCGGGCTGCAGCGCGAACGCGTTGTTGACGCCGATGAAGAGGTTGCCCGAGATGTTGGTGAGGTGGCCGCGGTAGCGAAGCCACGGGCCGGCGGGCGAGATGTGGTCGGTGGTGCACTTGCCCACCGCCTTCATGAGGACTTGCAGACCGGTGAAGTCGGTGCCGTCCCACGCGGGGAACGGCTCGAGCAGCTCGAGCCGCTCGGAGCCCGGCTTGATCACCACGTCGACCGACGACGGGTCGCCGGCCGGCGGGACGAACCCCGACTCGCCGGGGTCGAACCCCTTCGCGGGGAGCTCGTCGGCAGACGGCGCCTCGAGCATCACCTCGGTGCCGTCGGGGGCGACCACCGGCTGGCGCACGAAGTCGACGTCGAGCCGGCCGGTGAGCGCCATCGCGGTGACGGTCTCGGGCGACCCGATGAACGAGAGCGTGGCCGCGTTGCCGTCGTTGCGGGCCGGGAAGTTGCGGTTGAACGACGACACGATGGTGTTGGTCTCGCCCTTCTCGATGTCGTTGCGCTGCCACTGGCCGATGCACGGACCGCAGGCGTTGGCGAGCACAGTGGCGCCGATCGCCTCGAGGTCGGCGAGCAGGCCGTCGCGCTCGATGGTGGCACGCACCTGCTCCGAACCCGGCGTGATGAGCAGTGGTGACTTGACCCGCAACCCCGCCGCGCTCGCCTGGCGCGCCACGTTGGCGGCCCGGCCGATGTCCTCGTACGACGAGTTGGTGCACGACCCGACCAGCGCGTAGCTGATCTCGACCGGGTAGCCCTCTTCGCGCGCCGCGGCGCCGACCTCGGAGACGGGCCGGTCGAGGTCGGGGCTGTGCGGACCCACGAGGTGCGGTTCGAGCTCGTCGAGGTCGATATCGATCACCCGGTCGAAGAAGCGCTCGGGGTCGTCCATCACCTCGGGATCGAGGCGCAGGTGCTCGGCGTGCGCGTCGGCCAGGTCGGCCACCGCCTCGCGGCCGGTCGCCTTCAGGTACGCGGCCGAGCGGGTGTCGTAGGGGAACAGCGAGCACGTGGCGCCGATCTCCGCGCCCATGTTGCAGATCGTGGCCTTGCCGGTGGCCGAGATCGACTCCGCGCCCGGACCGAAGTACTCCACGATGGCGCCGGTACCACCCTTCACGGTGAGGATGCCCGCGACCTTGAGGATGACGTCCTTGGCCGCCGCCCAGCCCGAGAGCTCTCCCCGCAGGTGCACCCCGATCACCTTGGGCACGCGCGTGTTGAAGGGCCAGCCGGCCATGACGTCGACCGCATCGGCACCACCGACGCCGATGGCGACCATCCCGAGGCCGCCGGCGTTGGGTGTGTGGCTGTCGGTGCCGATCATCATCCCGCCGGGGAACGCGTACTGCTCGAGCACGACCTGGTGGATGATCCCCGAGCCCGGCTTCCAGAAGCCGATCCCGTACTTGGCCGAGACCGAGCGCAGGAACTCGTACACCTCGGAGTTGACGTCGAGGGCGCTCTTCAGGTCGGCGTCGGCGCCGACCCGGGCCTGGATCAGGTGGTCGCAGTGCACGGTGCTCGGCACCTGCACCTGGGGCAGTCCGGCGGTCATGAACTGGAGCAGGGCCATCTGCGCGGTGGCGTCCTGCATCGCGACGCGGTCCGGGCGGTAGTCGGCGTAGTCGACGCCGCGCGTCAGCCCGACGGTGGCGGCGTCGTCCGCGTGCGCCGCGAGGATCTTCTCGGCGAACGTCATCGGACGACCGAGTCGGGCGCGCGTCATGGCGACGCGCTCCGGGAAGCGCGCGTACGCGTCCTCGACGAGTGACAACGGTGTGGTCGGGCCGACGGGCTCGCTCATCGCTCACTCCAACTCTCGGTGGACAGGGGGAACTCGACCTCGAACGCGGTCCGGTGCGCGGCATACCGGTGCTCGGCGAGCATCACGGCGCGCCCGCGACGGTCGTACGTGACACGGCGGCACGCGAGAAGCGGCGACCCCGACGAGATGCCGAGCCGGCGCGCGTCGTCGCGTGACGCCGACGCCGCCGTGATGGTCTGCACGACGCGCCCGGGCTCGACGCCCTGCAACGGCAGGAGCTCGTGGAACGTGGCGCGCTCG
>DASUAS010000279.1:0-11843 GCA_035763625.1 Acidimicrobiia bacterium | reverse complement strand
GTCGGACAGATCGGGTACGCACACCGTCACCGCCGACGGCTCGACCTCGATCTTCAGCTGCTTCTTCGGCTTCTTGTCACCGCCGTCGAGCTCGTACGGCAACTTGCGATCGAGGCGGACGCGGATCTTCCGCGCCTTCGTCGTCTGGACGAACTTGGAGGCGTCGGCGCTGCCGACCGCGGTGCGTCCCAGCGCCCGCAACCACTGCACCGCACCCTTGGCCGTGACCACGCCGAGCTCGAGCAGGCCGTCCTCGGGGCTGGCGTCGTCGAAGGCCTCGATGCCGCCGAACACCTTGCTGACGTTGCCGACGAGCACGCAGCCGGCGCGGCCGTCGAACCAGCGACGGTCGTCGACGTCGATCTTCACCTTGAACGGCTCGATGTTCCGCAGGTGCTTGGCGCCGGTCCACACGTACGCGACGCGACCGAGACGCCCCTTGAGCTCGCGGTCGGCGTCGCGGATCATCAGCGCGTCGAATCCGGTGCCCGCCATCACCGCGAACCGCTCGCCATTGACCCGGCCGACATCGATGGTGCGGCGGGCGCCGTGGAGACCCACGTCGACTGCTCGTTCGAGGTCGAGCGGCACGTCGAGGTTCCGGGCGAGCAGGTTGCCGGTGCCGGCGGGCAGGATGGCGAGGACGACGGGTGCGTCGCCGAGCGCGTCGATGCAGCGCTGCACCATGCCGTCGCCACCCCACACGAAGAGGAGGTCCGCCCCGCCCTCGACTGCCTCTCGTACGCACTCGGGAGCGAACCGGCTCTTGGGCACCTCGAACCAGGCGGGATCCTCGACGCCGTTCGCCGCGAGGAGCCGCCGCAACTCGGCGAGACCGCCACCCAGCGTCTTGCCCGCGTGTGCGACCACCGCGACCGAGGTCATCGGGCCACCCCGTGCACGAGCTGCGGGGGCGGGCCGTCGTCCATCTCCGTCGCGGACCGCGCCGTCACCGCACGACGCTGGGCAGACGCCAGTCCGGCCTTCACCGCGACGTAGCCGACGACGATGCACCCGGCGCCGAGCACGATGCCGCAGACGACGTCGGTCACGTTGTGCATGCCCCGGTACACCCTGGAGGTGCCGACGATCAACGGGCCGACGAACGCCAGCGCCAGGAACAACGCACGCCACACCCGGGCGCGGGTGAGCGACCACGCGATGATGCACAACGAGCCGTACAAGGCCATCGCCGCCGCCGTGTGCCCCGACGGGTAGCTGTCGGAGACGATCAGGTGCTCCAGCCGCGGCACGGCCGGACGGTTGCGGCTCACGAAGTAGGTCGCGACGAGGTACACGCCGCCCTCCACCGCCATGCTCACCACGAGCAGCCCGCACTGGGGCCACGCGCGTCGCGCTGCGAGGACGCCCAACGCGATGGCGAGGACCACGAACACCGTGACCGTCTCGGCGAGGTACGAACCGACGTGCGACAGCGTGTTCCACGTGTCGGTGCGCCGGGCCGCGAACCATCGCGCGACGTCGAGGTCGCCGTGACCCAGGGAGTGCCCGACGACGACGTGGGTCACCAGGGCGCCGAGCCCCACCGCGAGCGCCGCCAGCACGAGCCAGCCGAGCAGCCCGACCACCGCGGTCACCAACACCGGACGGACGCGAGCGTCCGACCTGGCGCGTTCCTCACCGATGGTCATGCACCGAGGTTTCACTGCTTCTGGACCCTGGTAAACATCGGGTGAACGACGTCACGTCGACGTCACGTCCGGAAGATCGCCGTGCTCATCACCCTCGTGCTCCTCGGGCCCGCGCTCGTGCTCGGCCTCCTCTTCGCCATCGCGGTACGACGCCATCCCGGTATCGATCCCGCGTCGCCGCGGCCCGCGAGCGCGCTGGCTCACGAGCTGGAGCGTGACCAGCAGCGCTCGCGATCCCGTTGGCTGGCGCGTCTCGACCCGAAGACGGAGACCGGCCTGCTGCTGGTGCTCGCGCTGGGCGTCCTCGTCGTCGGTGGCGTGGCGCTCGGTGTGCTCGCGCTGCTCGTGCGATCGAACTCGAGCCTCCTGTCGATCGACCGCTCGATCGCGCCGTGGGGTGAAGACCACATGACGTCGTTCTCGCAGTGGATGCTCGACTTCGTGACGTCGTTCGGCAGCACCGGGGTCATCGCCGGCTTCGCCGTCGGCGTGTTCGTGGTGGAGATGATCCGCCGACCCAGCCGGTGGCTGCCGGTGTTCCTGATCGCGGTGTGCGTCGGTCAGGCGCTCATGAGCACCGTCGTCAAGGACCTCGTCGATCGCGTCCGGCCCACGGCGAACCCGATCGCGCACACGCTGGGACCATCGTTCCCGAGCGGCCACACGACCGGCGCCGCCGCGTGCTTCGCCGCGTTCGCCCTCGTCATCGGGCGCGGCCGATCGCGCAACGTGCAGTCCCTGCTCGCGGGCGCCGCGGTGTTCATCGCGCTCGCAGTGGCGGCATCGCGCGTCCTCCTCGGCGTGCACTGGCTGAGCGACGTGTTCGGCGGACTCGCCCTCGGGTGGGGCTGGTTCGCGCTGTGCTCGATCGCCTTCGGTGGTCGGCTGCTGCGACTCGGGGCGCCGGTCGAGGCGGCGACGCGCGTCAGTGAGGCGAGCGCATCCTCGACGTCCGCGCCACCCGATCCCGTGCGTCGAGCCTGATCGCGCTCAGTCGTCCATCGCGTCGAGCAGCCCGCTCCAGTCGGACGTCTCGGCCTCGCGCGTCTGGCCGCCGGCCTCGAGGAAGCGCTCCATGCGCACGATGTGCAGTCCACCCGCGGTGAGCGCGGCGAACGCATCGGTCTCGGCGAGGAGCCCGTCGTCGAGCGAGGCGAGCGAGCGGTCGACCACGCGCTTGACCGCCGCCACCGACGCCGGCGGCATCGCCGCGATGCGGTGGGCGAGGTCGCGCGCGACGTCGGCAAGTTGCTCCCGCGGGTGCACGGCATCCAGCCATCCGATTTGCAGCGCTTCTTCGGCGTGCACGTCACGACCCGAGAGGATCACCTCCAGCGCTCGCGCGCGACCGAGGAGGCGCGGGAGCCGTGCGGTGCCGCCCGCCCCCGGGAGGATGCCCATCGCGACCTCGGGCTGGCCCAGCACCGCCGCCTCGCTGCCGTAGCGGAGGTCGAGGGCGGCGAGGAACTCGGCGCCGCCGCCACGCGCCGCGCCGTCGACCACGCCGATCGACACCAGGCGACTCCGGTGCAGCCGCTCGAACAGCCCCGCCGCGACGTTCGGCGCAGTCGCGGGCACGTGCTCACTCGGGGGGATGGCGAGGATGCCGCGCACGTCGCCGTGCATGAGGAAGAAATCGGGGTCCGCGCTCGAGAAGACGACGACGCGCGCGCCCTCGTCACCTTCGAGCTCGTCGAGCAGCGTCGAGAGCGCGCCGATGAAGGATCCGTCGACCAGGTTGGTCGGCGGGTGGTCGATCACCACCTCGGCAACGCCCGCCGACACCTTCCAGCGCAGCGGACCGTCGGGCACGGCGTCGGCGTCTACTCGGTCGGGAGCAGCTCGAGCTGCTCGAGCAGCTCCATCTCGTCCCAGTACTGGCGGAACGACGAGATCTTGTCGCCGGCGAACTCGGCCACGGTGATGCCGTGCAGGGAGACCCGCATGTTCGTGGGATCGATCACGATGTCGTCGTCGAGCTCGAGCGGCCCTGAGTGGGTGAGCGTCACGATCCACTCGACGCAGGCGCGGTCGTCGGCGACGTCGAAAGGCGAAACGTCGAGCTCGATGTCGGAGAACGCGCCGTCGCGGTCCTCGAACTCGACCGCGAGCTCAGCCGCCGAGCTCACCGTGAGCGCGGGCGCCCAGCCGGTGACGTCGTCCGTGTAGAGGTCGCCGATGACGCTGCTGTCGCCGACGATGCTCGCCTCGAGCGCCCGCACCAGGGTGGCGGCGCGTTCCGCGTTGGATGTCATCGTGCTCCTCCTGCCCGCTCAGATGCCGAGCAACTTGGCCTTGGCGGCCGCGAACTCGTCGTCGGTGAGCGCGCCCGACTGGTGCAGCGACGCCAGGCGCTCGAGCTCGGCGGTGGTGTCGCCGGCCGCCGCCGGGGCGGCTGCCGCCGCCGGGGCTGGCGGCGGGGCCTGCGTGGCCGCGTACGCGGCCTGGGCCTGGTCGTTCACCTCGGCCTGCTGCTCGTGACGCTTGCCCGACTGGTACGCGACGGTTCCCAGCGCCGCGGCCCCCGCCACGCGCATGACCGGCCGGCGCCTCCGCATCAACAGTCCCATGTCGTCTCCCCTCGCTGTCGGCACGCGATCACCCGGATGTCTACCAGCACCGAGGTGCGCTCCGGAACGCGACGGGACATCGGTCACGCCGACGCCGCGCTCGACACTGGTGCACCACGCGGGAAGGATGAGCGGTCGCACTCCGAGGAGGGATCGTGCCCGAGCACCACAGGGAGAGGCCGAGCAGCGTCGAGGCGTTCCTCGAGCGGCACTCGCCGGGTTACCAGTACGGCTACGTGCTCGGTCTCCTCGCGCTGACGTTCATCGTGATGGCCGCGGGCCCACCCGACAGCTGGACGAGGATCACCACGGTGCTCCTGCAGGGGCTGACCCTCTGCGCCGCCCTCTTGGCGTCGCGGGTGAGCCTCCGCCTGTTCCGCATCGCCGCCGTGGTCTCGCTGCTGTCGCTGGTCGCGGCGATCGGCTCGGTCGTGATCGAGAACGGGCGCAACCCGAGCGGTGTCTTCTACCTGCTGAACATGCTCCTGGTCGCGACCGTCCCGTGGATCATCGCCCGCGCGCTGTGGCGCCGGAAGGTGATCGACGTCCGCACGGTGCTCGGCGCCGTGTGCATCTACGTGCTGCTCGGGATGCTGTACGCCTTCCTGTACGCAGCCATCGACGCGTTGTCGAGCGGTCCGTTCTTCGTCCAGACCGCGCACGCCACCACCCCCGACTTCCTGTACTTCAGCTACATCACCCAGACCACGGTGGGCTACGGCGACTTCACCGCTCAGGGTGATCTCGGCCGCGCGCTCGCGGTGGTCGAGGCCATGGGCGGCCAGCTCTACCTGGTGACGATCATCGCGGTGCTGGTCAGCCGGTTGAGCGGCAACGCGTTCGGTGCCGGACGCCCGGACGCACCGACGCCGGACACCAGCCCGGACACGACGGTGCGCCCGCGCGAGTCGGCCTGACGTCAACCGTCGTCGTCGACGATGCCCGGCTCGACGACGGGCGAGCCGAGGAGGTCACGCTGGTCGAGGTAGTAGAGCAGCCCGAGCGACGGCAGGATCACCACCGCGGCGACGACGAACACGATCACGACCGACCAGAGCGTGGGGTCGGGCGAGGCCGCGGCCGAGAGCTTCATGCTCGTCGGCAGGATGTACGGGTACTGCGCCACGCCCCATCCGAGCACGACGGTGGCGACGGCACCCATGGCGAGCAGCCGCGCACCCGACTGTTTGGACCGCATCAGCAGCGCGAGCGAGCCGAGGCCGCACAGCGCGGAGACGATCACCAGCGGGAGCGCACGCGACATGAGGCCGTGGAACACGTAGATCGAGTCGGCGTGGAGGACGACGATGCCGGCCAGCGCCACGACACCGGCAACGATCGCGGCGCCCACCGCGCGACGTCGGAAGTACTCGACCATCCCCGGTCGTCCGATCCGACGCGCGTCCCACACCATGTAGACCGCGGCAAGGTACGCGCACACCGTCACCGCGAGCACGCCTCCGAGGATCGACGTGGCGTTGATCCAACTCGACCACGGATCGCCGGCCTTGCCGCCCGCGGGCACGCGGCCCGACGCGATCGCGCCGGCGACGGCACCCATGCAGTACGGCACGATCACCGACGACGCCGCGAACGCGACGCCGAAGTTGCGCTGGCTGGAGGTGCGCGTGACCTCCTTGCGGAACGCGAAGGCGGAGCCGCGGAACACGATGCCGAGCGCTGCGATCGAGAGCGGCACGAACAACGTGAGCGTGATCGAGGCGAACGCCTCGGAGAACGCCGTCCAGAGCACCACCAGGCAGAAGATGAGCCAGACGTGGTTGGCCTCCCACACGGGTCCGATCGAGTGGGTGATCACCGCGCGGGGAGCACGCCCCCGCTCGGTCCCACCCGCGGTCAGGTCCCAGAAGCCGGCACCGAAGTCGGCCCCGCCGAACAGGGCGTAGGCGGTGATCCCCACCATGAGGATCACCGCCACCACGTCGCTCATGTGACCAGTTCCTTGGGTGCGGTCGAGTCGGTCGGTGGAGGTGTCGGCCGGGGGCCGTACGGACCGCCGGCGTCGACGTCGCCCTCACCCTCGCGCCAGCGACGGCTCATCAGCCGCAACACGAGGATCACGGTGACGCCGAGCCCGAGGTAGATGAACAGGACCGCGAAGAACGTGACCCACACGCCGGTGTTCGCGGTGGCCGCCTGCTCCACCCGCATGTAGTTGCGCACGATCCACGGTTGGCGCCCCACCTCGGTGACCACCCAGCCCGCTTCGAGCGTGATCACCGAGAGCACCCCGGCGACGGTCGCGATCAGGAGGAACAGCTTGCTCTTGGGCATCCGCCGCTTGAACACCCACGCCGCGAAGTACCAGAGCGAGAGCAGGAACAGCAAGGTCCCGAGCCCGACCATCACGTCCCACCCGAGGTGCACCACGTCGACCTCGGCGTTGGTCGGTCGTGCGTTCTTCGGGAAGGCGTCGAGACCCTGGATCACGGTGCCGGTGCCCTGGGACGGGTCCGAAAGGATCGACGCCAGCCCGGGGATCTCGATGCCCCCCACCACCTCACCCTTGTCGTCGAGGTGCCCGAAGAGGGTCTCGGGGACGTCGCTCGAGGTCTTCGGCACCATCTCGATGGCGGCGAACTTCGTCGGCTCGTTGTTGTACACCCAGCGGGCGAGCTCGTCGCCCACGAGCATCTGGAACGGCACCGCGATGGCCGCGACCGTGAAGGGGATCAGGAACCCGATGCGGTGATACCGGTCTCGGCGGCCGCGCAGCATCGCGAACGCGTAGACCGACGCGATCAGGAACCCGCCCACGAGGTATGCGGCGATCAGCATGTGGATGGTCTGGAGCGGCATCGCCTTGTTGAAGATCACGCCCCACGGATCGACGTCGACGACCTTGCCCGCGGAGTTCAGCGTGAACCCGGAGGGCTCGTTCATCCATGCGTTCGCGGCGACGACCGACACGGTGCCGCCGATGCCGGCGATCACGACCGGCACCCCGGTCCAGAAGTGCGGCCACGGCTTCAGCCGCTTCCAGCCGTAGATGTAGACGGCGATGAAGATCGCCTCGAGGAAGAAGAACAACCCCTCGACCGCGAACGGGATGCCGAACGCGTCACCGAACCGGCCCATGAACCGCGGCCAGAGCAGCCCGAACTCGAACGAGAGCACGGTGCCGGTCACCGCGCCCACCGCGAACGTGACGGCCATGTACTTCGACCACCGCTGGGCGAGCACGAGCGCGTCGGCATCGTTCTTCTTGATCGCGCGGTAGTTCGCGACCAGCGTCATGAAGCCCCAGGCCACGCCGAGCGGCACCAGGACGATGTGGAACGCGAGCGTGAAGGCCATTTGCGACCGGGCCCACGGCACCGGGTTCACCGCCAGCACCCAGCCGAGCGCGCTCGTCACGATGACGCTCTCCTACCCGTCGAGCGACCCGGTCTCCTCGTAGCGCCGACGCTGCTTCCGCGCACCGAAGTAGGCGGCGACGCACAGCAGTGCGACGAAGAAGAAGATCCCGATCCCCACGAAGTACACCGTTCGACCCTCCCGCTGGTCCGGGGATCAGCTTCGCACAGCCGGCGCGTCCCCGGTGTCCTTCAGTGCCTTGGTGACCGCCGCGTAATCGCGCTCGTTCTGATCGGCGTAGGTCACCGCGAACTCCCCGATGGCCTTGTCGAAGGCTTCACCGGAGCCGAGGTAGGCCGCGATCGCGATGCGATCGCCGGAACGAGCGTGGCCGCGGGCGAGGGTCCAGCCGCAGAGCTTGGCGTAGATGTCCAGCGTCGCCGCCGACATCGAGTCGATGTCGGCCGAGAACTTCCAGTCCCAGAGCTGGCGCACGTAGTAGTCGCGCTCGACGCCGTCGACGCCCTCGGTGCGGATCCAGCCCAGCATGATGTCGCTCGTCGTCTGCAGCATTCGCTGCCCCTCGACGACGCGCTGGCCGTGGTTGGCGAAGCCGCTGCGACCGGCGTAGGGCTCCAGCACCGACGCCTCCGCCTCCTTGATCTGGAGGAACAGCGGGTCGACGTCGTCGCGCCCGAGCATCAGCGCGATCCAGCAGCGCGTGCCCACACTGCCCACGCCCACGACCTTGCGGCCGAAGTCGACCAGCCGGTACGACTCGAGGAGGTGGCGACGGTCGGGCTGGAGCGAACGGCGGTACACCCGCACGCGATCGGCCAGCCAGGTCCGCAGATCCTCGGCGGCGTCGGCGTCGGTGGCGTCGAAGAGGTCACGCAGCGACGTGACGAGCGGCGGATCGCTCCGGATGCGGTGCTCACCGTCGACCACCTCGGTGAGCTTGGCGAAGGCCTTCATGTTGTCCTTGGACTGCGCCTTGGACAGGTTCTTCTCGAAGCGCTTCACCTCGTCGGGCGTGGCCTGGCTGCGGTACTCGCTGAACAGCTTCTCGACGTCGAGGTGCGCGTACCACACGTCGAGGTTGGTCATGCCCGCGAACCCGGCCATCGCCTCGCGGTACGCGCGCACCGAGTTGGTCACCGCCGCGCGCTTCTGCTTGTCGGTGAAGCCCAACGAGCGGGCTGCGATCTCGAAGCTGGTGGCGAGGCGCTTCACGTCCCACTCGAACGGACCCGGGTTCGTCTCGTCGAAGTCGTTGATGTCGAACTGCAGCGCCCGTTCCGGCGAAGCGAACCCGCCGAAGTTCGAGAGGTGGGCGTCACCGCACGCCTGCACCCGCAGCCCGCTGTCGGGCTGGGAGCCGAGGTCGGCGGCCATGATCACCGCCGCACCGCGGTAGAACGTGAACGGCGACACGAGCATCCGCTCGTGTCGCAGGGGTACGAGCTCGTCGACCCGGGACTGCTCCTGCTCGGCCAGGAGCCCGTGCGGATCACGGCGTTGCGCGGGCGCCGCCCACTCTGCGTGCGACGATCGGCGCACCGTGGCTCGGGCGGCCCGGCCGATGGCCGCGCGCTGGTCGGGGTCGAGGTGCACGAGCGGGGTGTTCGCGTGAGTGGAGCTCATGACTCCATCCTGGCGCGAAGACGAGCGGGTGACCTCACCGGCATCCGTGCCGCTCCCTCCGGCCCGTCTCGCCCCACGAAGGTGAGGCGCACGGCACCGCACCCCCGATATCGTTCCGCCCGTGAGCGCAGCGGGGACACTGGGCCGGGGCCAGCCCGAGCCCGACCGCGCGCCAGCACGGGGGCAGCTCGTCCTCGTCGCCCTCATCCTCGTCGCCGCCGTCGCCAACCTGAACCTGGCGGTCGCCAACGTCGCGCTGCCCGACATCGGCAAGGCGTTCGACTCGTCGCAGACCACGCTGAACCTGATCGCGGTCGGCTACTCGTTCGGCCTCGCCGCCTCGGTGCTCTACCTCGGCGCACTGGGCGACCGCTACGGCCGCAAGCTGATGCTCGTCGGCGGCGTGGTGCTGTCGATCCCAGCGTGCCTGCTGGCCGCCTATGCGCCCAGCGACGGCGTGCTCGCGGCGGCGCGCGTGCTCGGTGGCCTCTCCGCCGGCATGGCCTATCCCACGACCCTCGCGCTCATCACCGCGCTCTGGGCGGGACAGCCCCGCACCCGCGCGATCGCGCTGTGGTCGGCGATCGGCGGAGGGATCTCGGCGCTGGGGCCTCTCGTCGCGGGCGCGCTGCTCGAGCACTTCTGGTGGGGCTCGGTGTTCCTGGTGACGCTGCCGCTCGCCATCGTCGCGCTGGTACTGGCGATGAAGTTCGTGCCCAGCCACGTGAACGAGGCCACCGATCCGGTCGACAACTTCGGCGGCATCCTCTCGGCGCTGATGATCGGGGCGCTCATCCTCGGGATCAACTTCGCAGCGGTGCCCGACAAAGGCACGCTGGCGATCGGCTTGATCGTGATCGCGGCCGCCGCCGCGATCACGTTCGTGCTCCGCCAGCGCCGGGCCCGCAACCCGCTCTACGACCTCGACGTCGCTCGTCGGCGCATCTTCTGGGTGGCCGCGTGCGGCGGCATCATCGTGTTCGGCTCGCTCATGGCCGCGATGTTCATCGGTCAGCAGTTCCTGCAGAACGTGCTCGGGTACGACACCCTCGACGCCGGTCTCTCGATCCTCCCGGCCGCGCTGCTGATGGTCGTGGTCGCGCCGCGCTCGGCGAAGCTCATCGAAGCGAAGGGTTCACGCTTCACGCTGCTGCTGGGCTATGCGTTCTGCTTCCTCGGGTTCATCGTCATGCTCGTGCTGTGGGGCTCCGACAGCCACTACTGGGAGATCGGCCTCGCGTACTCGCTGGTGGGCATCGGCGTGGGGTTCGCGGGCACCCCCGCGTCGCACTCGCTGACCGGCTCGGTTCCGGTGCGTCGTGCCGGTATGGCGTCGGCCACCGCCGACCTCCAGCGCGACCTGGGTGGGGCGATCATGCAGTCGATCCTCGGCGCGCTGCTCACGGCCGGGTACGCGACCGCGTTCACCAAGCTGATCGCGAGCTCACCCAACGGAAGCAGCGTCAGCACCAACGTGCAGTCCGAGCTCACGAAGTCGTTCGCGAGCGCGGCGAACACCGCGCAGCAGTACCCGCAGTACTCGAAGCAGATCATCTCGGCGGCGAAGACGTCGTTCATCGATGGTGCCAACTGGGCGTACGCCGCGGGCGTCATCGCAATCCTCATCGGCGCCGCGCTCGTGTTCTTCTTCTTCCCCAAGCACGACGACGAGCTCGCACTGCTCTCCGAGTACCACGCCGAGGACACCGGCGACGACGCGACCGTCACCACGTGAGCTCGGCGCACACATGACGTGGATCCGTGACACCGATGAGCGGGCGCGGCGGCGACCGGCCGATCTCGCGCTCCTCGTCGTCAGCGCGGTCCTGGCGTTGCTGGTGGGCTTCTGGGCCCAGACCCAGTCGACCGTCAACGTCAACCTCTTCCGGGCACTCAACGACCTCAGCGGCAACATGGTGGGCCTGGCCAAGGGCATCTATGCCCTCGGTTCGATCTGGGCCGTGCTCGCCGTCACCGCGGTCCTGCTCGTGCTCCGGCAGCTCCGCGTCGCCGGGTACGCCGCGCTCACCGGTGCCGGCGCGTGGGGGCTCGCCCTGCTGCTCAACGAGGTGCTCGGCACGCACGCCATCAGCGGGTTGGACGTCGCGGTGCGCATCGGCGACGGGCCCGTCTACCCGGTGGCCAACGTCGCCGCGATCACCGCGCTCTCGTTCGGCATCGCGCCGTTCATCGTGCGGCCGCTCCGCCGGGTCTTCGTCCTCGTCATCGTGCTCGTGTGCGGAGCGGCGATGTACCTGGGTGCCGGGTTCCCCGCCGACGTCCTCGGCGGCCTCTTCGTCGGGTTCGGCATCGCCGCGTTGGTCCGCGTCCTCCTGGGCGCACCGGGGGGTCGGCCGTCGGTGGCGGAGGTGCGCGCCGCGCTCACCGACCTCGGCTACGAGGTCGTCGACATCGCCCCCGCGGCTGAACACATCGCCCGCGCCGCGGTGATGGATGTCGAGCTCGCCACCGGTGAGCGCGTCCGGGTCGACGCGTTCGGGCGCGACCAGCGTGACGCCCGCATCGCGGCCAAGGTGTGGCACAAGGCGATGTACCACGATCCTGGGGTGCCGGTGTTCGGCAGCCGGATGCAGCAGGTCGAGCACATCGGGTACACGCTCATGCTCGCGGAACGTGCGAACGTCCCGGCCGCGCGCCT
>DASUAS010000278.1:0-2716 GCA_035763625.1 Acidimicrobiia bacterium | reverse complement strand
GCGCAGGCCGCACTGGTGCGCAGCGGCGACGTGCAGGCGATCGAGCTGGTCGAGGCGGCGATCGCCCGCATCGAGGCGGTGAACCCACGACTGAACGCGGTCATCACGCCGACCTTCGACCGCGCGCTCGCGCACGTCGACCGCGGCCCGAGCGGACCGTTCGCCGGCGTGCCGTTCCTCCTCAAGGACCTCGCGCTGGAGCTCGCGGGGGTGCGGTTCTGCGAAGGATCGCGCTTCACCCGCGACCACGTGTCGACGTACACGTCCGAGGCCGTGCAGCGGATCGAGGACGCGGGCCTGGTGATCCTCGGCAAGACCAACACGCCCGAGTTCGGCATGGTCCCCACCACCGAACCCGAGCGCTTCGGCCCGACGCGGAATCCGTGGGACCCGACCCGGTCGACCAGCGGTTCGAGCGGCGGCTCGGGCGCGGCCGTCGCGTCGCGCATGGTGCCGATGGCACACGCCGACGACCTCGGCGGCTCCATCCGCACTCCCGCGGCGGCGTGCGGGCTGTTCGGGCTGAAGCCCACCCGCGGTCGCGTCACGTACGCGCCCGAATACGGCGACGTCGCCAGCGGTTGGGCGAGCGAGTTCGCGGTGACCCGGTCGGTGCGCGACGCGGCGACGTTGCTCGACGCGCTCGCGGGACCCGCGCCGGGAGATCCCTACTGGGCACCGCCACCGGCGCGTCGGTTCGCGCAGGAGGCGACAACGGACCCCGGTCGGCTCCGGATCGGCTGGACGCGCCTCACGGCCGACGGCTCACCGGGACATCCCGACTGCGTCGCCGCGTTCGACGCCACGCTCCTCATGCTCGACGAGCTCGGCCACGACGTCGTCGAGGCGCAGCTGCCGCCGTTCGACGAGGTGACCGGCAACGCGATCGGCACGGTGTTCAACGCCGCCACCGCGTGGATCGTTGGGTACTGGACCCGCGTCCTCGGGCGAGGTCCCGAACCCGGCGAGCTCGAGCCGCTCACGCAGTGCTACTGGGAGCAGGGGCGCGAGGTGCGCGCCGGCGACTACCTGCAGGCGATCGAATCCCTGCAAGGCCTCACGCGCCGCATCGCACAGTTCCTCGATTCGTACGACGTCTTCGTGAACCCCACGATGTCGGAACCACCCGCGCCCATCGGCGAGATCACGTCGACGCCCGCCGAACCCCTGCGGGCGCTCGAGCGCGGCGGTCGCACCGTGGCGTACTCGGGCGTGATCGCGAACTTCACCGGACTCCCGGCGATGTCGGTCCCGGACGGTTGGACGCCTGACGGGCTCCCGACGGGTGTGCACGTGCTCGGGCGCTTCGGCGACGAGGCCACGCTGCTCCGGTTGGCCGGGCAGCTCGAAGGAGCGCGACCGTGGGCCGATCGTGCCCCCGCGATCGCTGTCGGCCCCCACGACTGAGCGGACGACCACGGCCACCGAGCGGTCCGTGACGCGGGAGCGTCAAGTCGCGTGAGCCCAGAGCTGCTGTGACGCGTTCTTGAACCGGCTGGTCTGCAGGTCCTCCATCGCGTTGGTCGTGTCGTCGAACGGGTCGCCGGGCGACGGACCGCCCTTGGCGCCGAAGGTGCAGGGATCGGCCGGCGCGGGGAGCGGCATGCTCGGATCGAAGCCGAGGTCGCCCTGGTGCTCGGCCGCGAACGTGAGGCCGAGGTTGGCGGCATGGCGGTCGCGAGCCGTGAGCCACCAGCGCGCGCCCTTGCCGGCGGATGTCCCCTGCGCGGGCGCGCCGAGGAAGCGCCATTCGATGAGCCGCAAAGCGGACGTGTGGTCGTAGAGGGTGTGGTCGACGTACCCGGGACGCACGTACGGCGACGCCACGATGGCAGGGACGCGGAAGCCGAGCTGGGCGAACCCGCCGTCGACCTGGCCCGCGGGAGTCCCCGGCGCGAGCGGCGGCTTGACGTGGTCGAAGAAGCCGCCCCATTCGTCGTAGAGCACGACGAACGCCCCCGTGTTCCACTGCGGCGACTGGGCGAAGGCCTGGAACACGGCGCGCAGCCAACGCTGGCCGGCGCGGATGTCACCGACCGGGTGGTCGTCGGTGCGCTGCGCGAACTGGAACCCGGGGTCGATCATGACGACGTTCGGGAGCTTCCCGTTGGCGGCGTCGTCGAAGTAGTGGTCGAGCGAGTGCGTGATGTCGTAGAGCCGTTCGCCCCACAACGTCGCGATCGGGAGGTCGGTGTAGTAGTAGGCCGCGGGCACGTGGGCTCGAAGGAGGTTGTCCCAGATCGTCTTCGTGTGGAACATGCCCGGCGACAGCGGACCCGGGTTCTGCTTCTGGCGCGCCGACTGCGCGGCGTGGAGGTACTGGCGGTTCGGGAACGTGGGGCCGAGCAACGACGAGAACCAGCGATCGGCGGTCGTGAAGCGGCGGACGAGCGCGGCGGTGAACTGCATGTCCGACGCTTCGTAGTAGCCGAGCGCGAACGGACCGTTGCCGCTCCCCTTGGCGAGGAAGCCGTCGCGCATCTGCACCCGCCCGGCGTTCCAGCCGTGACCGGGGATGTTCTCACCGCATCCCTGATACGGGTACTGCTCGCCCGGGGTGCCGGGCAGCCAATGGGTCGCGACGTGCTGTCCCTGAGCGTCGGTGTACGTCTGCGCCTGGTTGCCGTCGATGGTGAAGTCGGAGCCGTACCGCTGCCGGCCGGCGTCGAGGAACGCGGCATCGGCCCCCGCCCACCCGATGAGGTGGTCGAACGAG
>DASUAS010000277.1:0-16891 GCA_035763625.1 Acidimicrobiia bacterium | reverse complement strand
GCGCTCGTTCGCCACCAGGGTCCAGAAGTCGGCTCCGGCCGTGAACGCAGCCTTCTCCTCGACGGTCATGGCTGCGACGAGCGCCGCGATGTCTCGGCTCATGGCGCCGGAGCGTAACGCTCCCTCCTCATCGAGGTTGCGTCACTCCTACGTGCGATACACGTACTGCTGACGCAACCTCGTGACGGCTCAGACGGCGCGGCGGTAGCGGGCGACGGCGATGGGCGCGCAGACCGCGATGATGCCCACGATCCAGGCGATCGCCTTGAGCACGTACTCGGCGGTCGGGCCACCGATGGTGAGGGCGCGGGCGGCGTCGACCACGATCGACACCGGCTGGTTGTTCGCCCAGCCCTGCAGCCAGGACGGCATGGTCGACACGGGGACGAAGGCCGACGAGGCGAACACGAGCGGCGCCAGGATCGGGAAGGACACCGCCTGCGCGGTCTCGGCGTCCTTCACCATGAGCCCGACGATCGCGAACACCCACGACAGCGAGTACGAGAACGCCAGGATGATCGCGATGCAGCCGAGCAGGCCCCACATGTCGGTGCCGATCGTCCACCCCACGATGAAGCCGACGATGCACATCAGGATCACCACGAAGAAGTTGCGCACGAAGTCGGCGAGCGTGCGGCCCACCAGCACTGCGGAGCGCGCCATCGGCAGCGAGCGGAAGCGGTCGATGAGACCCTTGCTCAGGTCGTCGGCGAGGCCGACACCGGTGGTGAGCGAGCCGAACACGATCGTCTGCACGAAGATGCCCGGCATCAGGAAGTTCACGTACGTCTGGCCCGCCGGCAGGCTGCCCTGGATGGCGCCGCCGAACACGTAGCGGAACATGAGCACGAAGATGACCGGTTGGATGGTGGCGAACACCAGCAGCTGGGGGTTCCGCTTGATGTTGAGGATGTTGCGCCACGCCATCGTGAGTGCGTCGCCGACCACGTGACCACGGTTGACCCGCACGGCCGTCGTGGGTGCGTCGGCGGTGATTGCGGTCATCCCTCGCCTCCTTGTCCGTGGCCGTCGGCGGCGTGGCCGGTGAGCTCGAGGAACACGTCGTCGAGCGTGGGCTCGCGCAGCACCATCGTCGCGGGGTCGACATGCGCGCCGTCGAGGATGCGGACGGCCTCGAGCATCGAACGCGGTCCTGCGCCGCCGGGGACGTTGACCCGCACGAGCCTGCCGTCGCGGGCGGCGCTCCCCACCGGCGCGAGCAGCTCGGTGGCGCGCGCGGTGGCGTCGTCGTCGCGCATGGTGATCTCGATCACGGTCGCGCCGAGTCGCTCCTTCAGCTCCGTGGCGGTGCCCTCCTCGATCACGGTGCCGTGGTCGATGACCACGATGTTGTCGGCCAGCGTGTCGGCCTCTTCGAGGTACTGTGTGGTGAGGAGCACCGTGGTGCCGCGACCCACGAGATCGCCGATCACGGCCCAGAGCTCGTTGCGGCCCTGCGGGTCGAGTCCGGTGGTGGGCTCGTCGAGGAACAGGACCGGTGGGCGGTGCACCAGCGCGGCCGCCAGATCGAGGCGACGGCGCATACCACCCGAGTACGTGCGCGCCACCCGGTCGGCGGCGTCGGCCAGGGCGAACTGCTCGAGCAGCTCGTCGGAGCGGGCGGAGATCTCGCGCCCCGACAGGTGGGTGAGCTTGCCGACCAGCGCCAGGTTCTCGCGCCCGGTGAGGTTCTCGTCGATCGCGGCGTACTGGCCCGCGAGGCCGATGCTCGCCCGGACCCGTTGCGGGTCGGTGCGGACGTCGACGCCGAGCACGCGGGCGGTGCCGGCGTCGGGCTTCAGCAGCGTCGTGAGCATCCGGACCGCGGTGGTCTTGCCGGCACCGTTGGGGCCGAGCAGGCCCAGCACCTTCCCCTCGGGCACCTCGAAGGAGACGCCCTTGAGCGCCTCGAGGTCGCCGAAGCGCTTCACCAGGCCGTCGGCGACGATCGCTGCTTCAGTCACGGGAGACCACCCTAGTCACGATTCGTTGACCTGTATCAAGTTTTGATTCGCCTCAATGTTCGACGTTCATCAACTGCTTTCCTAGACTGGCGACGTGAGCAGCCCGGCGGCCCCTGATGCAGCCCGTGACGCATGGGCGTCGATGCACGCCCTCTTCATGGAGGGCGAAGCCCACGACCGCGTGCACCGGATCTGCGGAGAGCTCGGGCTCTCGCCCCCGCTGCTCAAGGCGTTCGTGCACCTCGGGACGACGGCCGACGCCAGCGTGCGCATGGGTGACCTCGCCGAGCACTGGGGCTGCGATGCCTCGTACGTCACCACGCTCGCCGACGGGTTGGAGGAGCGGGGGTTGGTCGAACGCCGGCCCCATCCCACCGACCGGCGGGTGAAGACGATCGTGCTCACCGCCGAGGGCCGGGCGCGACGCGACCACGCCCTCGAGCTGCTGTCGGAGCCGCCGTCGGCGTTCGGGTCGCTCAGTGCCGCCGAGCAGCGTCAGCTGCGCGACCTGCTCGCCAAGCTCGTCGCCGCCGATCCCGAGCTCGCGCTCAAGGCCGAGTCGGCCTGAGGGCGTCGTCTTCCCCGACGAACCGGCGCCAGTCGAGCGCAAGAGTTCCGCCGAGGTGACGCCGATTCAGAGAGGACGCTCAGAACGGGGGCTTCATGCGGACCTCGCGCGCGACGAGCGCGTCGGGTCCGAGCGCGGCGGCCGACGACGCGTCCGCGAACCAGAGCTCCCACACGACCGCGAGGCCGGGCGAGCCCGGCATCACGTTCTGGACGACGCGGTTGTCGACCACGTAGCTCGCGCCGGACGGCGGCGCGGGGACGTCGGAGGCGTCGGCGTAGCGCACGAACACCTTGGCGCCCGGCGCGACCTCGCCGAGCGGCGCGTCTGGAAGCGCGCCGTCGACGACCGCCTCGGTGACCGCGTACGCGTCATAGGGGCCGATGAAGGAGTCGTGGTCGGCCATCATCGTCTTCGCGTCCTCTTCGGTCGCGAACGACTTCGAGGGGTCGAAGAACTCGGCCATCGACGCGGTCCAGATCTCGGTGACGGCGTCGAAGTCGCTGTCGCTGTCGACCAGGTTCACCGTGTAGCCGTCCATGGTCACCGTCACCCGCAGGCCGAGCGGCGCGTGCTGGTGCAGGTAGTGGTCGTGGAACTCGTCGCGACCGAGCCCGTCCTTGCGTCGGAAGAAGAAGACGATCTTGTCCATCGATCCACCGTAACGTGTCACGCATGGAGCTGCTCTCGGGCCTGCGCGTGGTGGAGGGTTCGGCGTTCGTCGCCGCGCCGCTCGGCGGACTGACCCTCGCCCAGCTGGGCGCCGACGTGATCCGCTTCGACACCATCGGCGGTGGCCTCGACTACAAGCGCTGGCCGGTGACCGACGACGGCGTCAGCCTCTACTGGGCCGGGCTCAACAAGGGCAAGCGCTCGATCGCCATCGATCTCTCGCGTCCCGAGGGCCGCGAGCTGGCCACCGAGCTCATCACCGCACCGGGCGACGGCGCCGGCGTGTTCCTCTCCAACTTCCCGGAGTCGGGGTGGCTGGCCGACGCGCGCTTGCGCGCCCGTCGGCCCGACCTCGTCTACGTGAACATCGTGGGCAACCCCGACGAGAGCACCGCGGTCGACTACACGGTGAACGCGGCGTCGGGCATCGCCAACGCCACCGGTCCCGCGGGGTCGCTGTTCCCGGTCAACAACGCGCTCCCGGCGTGGGACATCGCCACCGGCCTCAACTCCGTGATCGGCATCCTCGCCGCCGAACGCAAGCGGCACGCGACCGGAGAGGGACAGCTGGTCAAGATCTCGCTCGCCGACGTCGCGTTCACGATGGTCGCGAACCTCGGGTTCCTCGCCCAGGCCGAGGTGATGCACGAGAACCGCCCACCGCTCGGCAACGACATGTACGGCGCGTTCGGCCGCGACTTCGCCACGAGCGATGGCCGGCGTGTCATGGTCGTCGCCATCAGCCTCAACCAGTGGCGCACGCTGGTGAAGGCGACCGGGATCGAGGAGCACCTGCCCCCGATGGAGCGTGCGTTCGACGCCGACTTCACCCGGGAGGCCGATCGCTACCGCGCGCGCGACGGCATCGCCGCGCTCCTCAAGCCGTGGTTCGAGGCTCGCACGCTCGACGAGGTGCGCAAGGCGCTCGACGCCCACGGGGTGTGCTGGGGCCCGTACCAGACCTTCACGCAGCTGCTCGACGACGACTGGCGAGTGGCGCCGACGAGCCCGGTGTTCGGCGACGTCGACCACCCCGGCATCGGCCCGCTGCGCACACCGGCGTCGCCGTTGCGGTTCCCGACCGATCCGGCGGTCGCGCCCGCGCCGGCACCGCTGCTCGGCATGCACACCGACGAGGTGCTGACCGACGTGCTGGACCTGTCGGCGAAGGAGATCGGCGCGCTCCACGACGAGGGGGTGGTCGCGAGCGCCGACCTCGGTTCGTGAGCGGCCCCGAGCCGACGCTCGCCGACGCCGGGTTCGTCGACCTCGCGCACGACCCCGTTCCCCTCGCGCAGGCGGCGCGGCTGGTGGCGTGCCTCGACATCGACCCCGCCGTGCTCGACCACGGCGTGCTGCCGACCCTGTGGCACTGGGCGCTCTTCCATCCCGACGTCCCGACCGCCAACCTCGGCGTCGACGGCCACCCGCGACGTCGGCCGGAGATGGACGAGTTCCCGCAGCGCATGTGGGTCGGTGGTCGCGTGCACGTCAACCGTCCGCTGCGCATCGGCGTCGACGCCGAGCGGGTGTCGCGCGTCGTGCGCGCCGACGTGAAGGAAGGTGGCGCCGGACGCTTCTGGCTGGTGACCGTCGGTCACGTCATCGAGCAGGACGGCTCGACGTGCATCGACGAAGAGCAGGACCTCGTGTTCCGCACCGCCGGCGCGCTCGCGCCGGTCGGCCCCGACGCCGACACCGCACCCGACTGCGAATGGGTCGAAGCGCGCGTCGCCGACCCGAAGCTGCTCTTCCGGTTCTCCGCGGTCACGAGCAATGCGCACCGCATCCACTACGACCAGCCCTACGCGACCGAGACGGAGGGCTACCCCGATCTCGTGGTGCACGGACCTCTCACCGCGATCCTCCTCGCCGACCTGGCGCGCACCCGCCGCGGGGCCGACGCGCGCGAGGTCTCGTACCGCGCCCGCGCGCCGCACTTCGCCAACCGGCGCTTCTGGCTCGCCGGGGATGTCACTCAGGAGGGCGCGTCACTCCGCGCAGTGCGCGCCGACGGCGAGATCGCGATGACGCTCGACGTGCGTTAGCTCCACGCGCACTCGTCACACGCTGAGCGGGAACCGCAACCGAATGACAGTCATGGCGCGCCGGGCTCGACCGTTGGGGCGCTGCTCGCGCGTCGCGAGAGGACGAGTGCGCCTGCGCTCGCGACGACCGCGGCGTAGGCGAATCCCCAGGCCGGCTCGGTGACGGTGAAGAGAACACCGACCACGATGCTGGACACAAGGTCTCCGATCCCGTCGACGAGACCGACGAGCCCGAAGCCGCGTCCGCGAATGGAGTCGTGCAGGAGTTCGGCGGCGTAGGCGCTCTCGCCCGTCTCGACCAGTGCAGTGGAAGCTCCGACCGCGACGAAGAGCAGCGCGAGCAGCGCGACGTTTCGCGTATCGCTGATGAAGCCCAGGCTTGCCAGCGCGAAGAGGGCGATGCCCACGACGAGGACGTGGCGGCGCCCGATGCGATCCGCGATCGCCCCTGCCGGGTACGCGAAGAGGCTGTTGGCGGCGTTGTGGGCGGCGTAGAGCAGGACCGCGATGGCGGCCGCATCGGCGGAAGATCGGCCGCCCGAGTCGAGCAGCGTGGTGGCGCGCAGGATGAGCAGCGTGGCGGAGAAGTTGCCGAGGCCGTAGAGCCCGACGCCGAGGAGAAGTCGTCGGAACGGGCCGCGTTGCGAGGCCAGGTCGCGCATCGAATGCTCGAGGTGTGAGGCGGCGTGCGCGATTCGGGGTGTCTCGCGGACCAGCATGAGTACTGCGAGGGCGGCGAGAAGTCCGGGGAGGATGCTGATGGCAAACAGCCAGCGGTACCCCACCGCGACGATCAGCGGTGCGGCGAGGAGCGGACCGGCGATGGCTCCAAGGGAATCCATCGAGCGTTCGACGCCAAATGCACGGCCGAGTTGTTCCGGCGGTACTGAGCCCGCCAGAAGCGAGTCCCGCGCCGGGGCCTTGCCGCCGCGGGCGATCCACGACACCGCGCGCGCGAAAGCAACCATCGGCCAGCTCTGCGCCAGCGCGAAGGCACCATGGCCGAGCGCGGTGATCGCGTAACCACCGCTCGTGACCGCCTTGCGCTCGACGCCCGGGCGATCGGCGATCACACCTCCGACGACCTTGGACGCGGACATCGATGCGTCCGCGACGCCCTCGATCGCGCCGAGGGCTGCTGCCTGCACACCGATCGACGACAAGAACCCGGGTAGTGCGGCGGTGGCCATCTCATGACCGGTGTCGGAGAGCAGACTTCCGAGCCCGATGCCGAGCACACTGCGGTTCCGCAGCACATGACCCGCGTCGTCCGACGCACTCACGGAAGTTGTGTTGTCGCGCGTTCGAGGTTCGTCACCCATCGCTCTGCATGTCACCCGGTCCGGCGAGGCGGCGCGGCGTTCCTGACGCCCCCGTCATGGTCGTTGTCTCGTCTCTTGTGGTCGTGAGGATGCCGCGAACGGCGCGGTCAGGCAGTGTGATTCGAGGGGAGCGCAGCGATGATCTCCGTCGCCCACTGGTCGATGTCGGCCCAGTCACGGTGGTCGCCGTAGCGACCGCCCGTCGCGAGGAAGAAGAGCCGTCCGAGCGCGTTCCAATGCGACCGTTCGATCACGCCCGCAAAGAATCGGTGCGGAGCACCCGACGCGGCAACGTCGGGCGGCAACTTCCGGGCGCGCCGAGCCAGTCGGGAGACCCGGGGCCCCAGAAAGCTCGTCGTCTCGCCCACCGTGCAGACGCTGAAGAGCCACAGCCACCGCCGCGGTTCGCGACCGACCTTCGTCAGCAGCTCGGACGCGGGGGTCAACCACCGACCGTTGTGAATCGCGCTCCCGAGCACGACCGCGTCGTACGCAAGGACATCTCCGACATCGTCAGCAGCGCGAAGATCTGCAGGCACGCCAGCCGTGGACAATCGGCGTGCGACTGCCTGGGCGACACCCTTGGTCGAGCCATGGGCAGTCGCGTACGCAACCAGGACACTCACGACCGAAGTATGTGCGTTGTCGCGCTGCCTGTCGACAGGCAGCGGACAGATTGCACGATCGATCTGGCGAGGCCAGTGCGGTAGTTCGGCCGCGTTCGCCGCAGGCGCTCAGCTCGCCACCCCGTCGTCATCGCCGGAACGATGCCGATCCCGCGGATCGCGGTCCTGGTCATGTCGAACGGGACGTTTGGCACTGCCGCGCTTCTTCGGGTCCTGCGACGATCGGTGCCGTGGAATCGATCGAGCTGGAGCAGTCGTCGACGCGCGTGGCCAGCTCGAGGACACGAGACACCACGAGGAGGAGAGATGCAGCAGCCTGACGTGGATCCGTACGCGGTCCGTTTCGACGTCGAATACCCCGAGCGTGACCTCAACCGGTTGACGTCGTTCTTCCGAGTGTTCGTCGCGATTCCGATTCTCATCGTGCTCGCGACGGTGAGCGGTGGATCGCTGGCCTTCGGGGGGAACCGCGGCATCGCGGTCGCCGGTGGCCTGCTCTTCGCGGCGCCGCTCCTCATGATCGTGTTCCGCCAGACGTACCCCCGTTGGTGGTTCGACTGGAACCTCCAGCTCCTGCGCTTCGAGAATCGAGTGGCCGCATACCTGCTCCTCCTACGCGACGAGTATCCGGCCACCGATGACGAACAGAAGGTCCACCTCGAGATCGACTATCCGGACGTGCCGCGCGAGTTGAATCGCTGGCTTCCGCTCGTGAAATGGCTCCTCGCAATTCCTCACTTCATCGTGCTGGTGTTCCTCGCGCTGGCCGCAATCGTCGTCGCCGTGATCGCCTGGTTCGCGATCCTCTTCACCGGTCGCTATCCACGCTGGGCGTTCGACTTCGTCGTCGGAGTGATGCGCTGGCACAATCGGGTCTTCGGTTACGCGCTCGTACTCGTCACCGACCGGTACCCGCCCTTCCAGCTGCATTGACCCAGCCGCGGTGAGAGGAGCACCGTCTCGCACACGGAGCGACAGTGGCGCGCCTAGGTGCTTCGGACCGCGCCAGCTTCGCGGTCGCGTCGTCCGAGCCGGCCCAGGGTTGCGCCAGCGCCGGCGGCGAGTGCCGCCTCGGCGACGATCAGCGCTCCCAATGCAATCACGTTGCCGAGCGCGTCGCCGTGGACTCCGTACGACGAGGTCCGAGCCACGAAGAAGGCGAAGATGATCGCGGTCGTGGCCGTGGCCGTCACCACGAGCACACTCGGTCGCGCGACCGAGTAGCGCGCCACCACCCCGACCCCGACCCCCAGGATCAGGGGCGGGAAAGGCAGGAACGACGCGAAGCCCGGCACCCACCACACGCCGATGCCGATCGCGGACACGATCGCGACGCCGACCACCGACCTGCTCGTGCTGTGCACCCGCGTCCCTCCGCTGCGATGGAAACTCTACGCCTCGAGATCGGCCGACACGAGCCACTGCGGTACCTCTCGGTTCCGGCCGCAGGTCGTGCATCGCGCTCCAGGTACGCACCGTCACGTCCCGTCGACTCTGCGCTACGTTCGCGTTGAACTTCGATCAGGGGCTGCATGTCGATGGTGAAGCTCGGGACGAACCTGCCAGAGCATCTCATCGGTACGGATCACGGAGCCCTCGTCGAGTTCCTGCGGGGGATCGAGGAGCTCGGCTACGGCTACGTGACCATCGGCGATCACGTGCTGGGTGCCGACCTCTCGGTGCGCCCGGAGTGGAAGCCCTACCAAGGTAAGCCGCCGCTCTACGACCAGCACATGGCCTGGCACGAGCCGCTCGTGCTCTTCGGGTTTCTCGCTGCGATCACGAGCACGCTCGAGTTGAGCACCGGCATCCTCGTCGCACCGCAACGGCAGGCCGCCCTGCTCGCCAAGCAGGCGGCCGAGGTCGACATCCTCTCTGGCGGTCGGCTGCGCCTCGTCATCGCTGCCGGGTGGAACGACGTGGAGTTCGAGGGAATGGGAGTCGACTTCGCGAGCCGCGGCAAGATCATGGTCGAGCAGGTCGAGCTGATGCGACGGCTCTGGACCGAAGAGGTCGTCGACTTCGCCGGCAGTTTCCACACCGTGCGCGCCGCCGGCATCAACCCGCCGCCCGTGCAGCGTCCGATCCCGCTCTGGTTCGGCGGTCAGTCGCCAGTTGTGCTGAAACGGACGGGGCGGCTCGCGGACGGCTGGTTCCCGTGGTACACGGCATTCGATCCGGTCAAGCTGGCCGAAGACCTCGGCGTGATCCACGAGAGCGCACGTGCCGCTGGTCGTGACGAGAGCGAGATCGGGATCGAAGGCGCGATCTACTTCTACGACGAACGCTTCGAGATGGCTCCGACCGCGCAGAAGGCGCCGGTGACACTCGACGAATGCGCGGAATACGCACGGTGGTGGAAGGACTTCGGCGCAACGAGATATTGGGTCACAGCACCATGGGCGAATCTCGGACCTGAAGAGACCGGGGTGCGCACGCCAGGCAAGAAGTGGAGCGGCGTCGAAGCACGCCTCGAAGCGCTGCGCGACTTCGTCGAAGCAGTCGGACCCGACTTCTGACCGCGGGGTCCACCGACTGACGATCGAGGAACGAGTAGCCGTCGCGTTCCGCCGGTCACGATGATCGAAGCGACGACGAAGACCACGAAGGTGATCCCGTCCAACGCGCCGTCGCGTTCCCGCCGACTGTCGTCCATCGTCCCGCCGCTGACGACGATGTGGCGCATGGACCTTGTGAACGAAGCGGATCTCCCTCGAGCGTCGACGGGTCGAGCCTCAGCCGGTCCTCGTGCTCAGGGCGCGGCGACGCGTCCCGCGAGTGCGGCGTCGATCGCGGCGTCGCCGAAGCGCTTGCGGACGAGGTCCTCGAGGTACGGCGCCTTGGTGAGCTCGTTGCCCCCTTCGATGCCGATGCTCTGGCCGGTGACCCAGGCCGCCTCCGGGCCGGCGAGGTAGCGCACGCCGGCGGCGATGTCGTCGGGCACGCCGGTGCGACCGAGCGGCTTCTCGGCGAGGAACCTCCGCATCACCGGCTCGTTCGCGAACAGGCCGTCCTTCGTCGCTTCTGTCTTCACGAGGCCGGGCCGCACCGCGTTCACGCGTATCCCGAGGGGTGCGAGCTCGAGCGCCGCGCCGCGCACGAGGCCCTCCACTCCCGCCTTCGCCGTGTTGTACAGCGTGAGGAACGGCCACGGGATCGTCGCCGCGTCGGACGAGATGCACACGATGGAACCGCCGCCGCCGTCGGCCATCAACGGGGTGGCGTTGCGGATCAGGAGGAACGCCGAGAGGATGTTGCGCTGCAGGTCGTCCATCACGTCCTCCGGCTCGAACATCAGGAGCGGCTTCATCGTGCCGCCGCCGACGACGCTCACTGCGATCGCGAGCCGACCTGCGAGCGCGGCGGCCCGCTGGAACGCGTGGCGTACCTGGGTCTCGTCGAGTGCGTCGCCGACGAAGATCTCCACGGCCGCGTCGTCGCCAGCGGACGCGTGGATTGCGCGCTTCGCGTCGAGCAGTGTGGCCTCGGTGCGTCCCATGATCACCACGGCAGCGCCGTCGCGCGCCAGCCAGGAGGCCGACGCTTGGCCGATCCCGCCGCCGCCTCCGGTGATCAGCGCGGCCTGACCGGCAAGGGGCTTGTCGTCCATCCGGCGCGTTCCTTCCACGACGGCGCGTGCTTGTCGTGCACACGTTCGCGCATCGGGCCGACCGACGTCG
Source organism: Acidimicrobiia bacterium (assembly GCA_035763625.1). Taxonomy (GTDB): domain Bacteria; phylum Actinomycetota; class Acidimicrobiia; order IMCC26256; family DASPTH01; genus DASUAS01. The sequence goes on along the minus strand of DASUAS010000277.1, from coordinate 6,011 downwards.
ACCGGGCCCGCGGAACCGTCAGGCTGACGTCGCCCCGGGGATCGCGTCGGCGCCGTACATCATCACGACCAACTCGCCGTAGTCGGGACCGCTGCGCAGCGAGTTGCCGCCGTCGACGTTGAGGATCTGACCGGTCATCCACTGCGACTCGGGTCCGAGCAGGAACCGCACGACGTGCGCGATCTCGTCGGGCTCCCCCACCCGACCGAGCGGCGTGTTCACCAGGTAGCTCGCGTACGTCGACCCCTCCCGCGAGATGCCCTCCATGATCTCGGTGCTGATGAACCCCGGGCGGATGCCGTTGAAGCGCACACCGAGGGCGCCGTACTCGTCGGCCGCGTTGCGGATGACCTGCTCGAGCGCACCCTTCCCCGCGGTGTAGCCGGTGAAGTAGCGGTGGGTGTACGCGCCGGCGAACGACGACATGCCCACGAACGAGCCCCTCGAGTCGATGAGGTGCGGCAGGGAGTACTTGGCGGTGAGGAAGGTGCCGGTGGCGTTGAGGCGGATCACCCGCTCGAACTCGTCGACCTCCTGCATGGCCAAGGGCTTGAGCGGACCGCCGCCACCGGCGTTGGCGACCACACCGTCGAGGGTGCCCGTGGGCTCGACCGCGGCGGCGACGATGCGGGCGACGTCGTCCTCCACGGTGATGTCACCGACGACGTAGCGGGCGCTCCCGCCCTTGCCCGCCACCGCCGAGATCTTCTCGGTCGATGCCTGCAGCGTCGCTTCGGTGCGCCCGCAGATGGTGACCGCCGCGCCGTCAGCGGCGGCGACGCGCGCGCACGCGGCGCCGATGCCGGTGCCGCCTCCCGTGACGAGGACGCCGGTGCCCTCGAGTCCGCCATTCGGCTTCAACTGTGCAGGCATGCGTCTCCCCTTCACGGCACGGTTCCGAGCGCCCCGAAAAGTAGTGGGTTGCCGGGCATGCAGGTAGCGTCCCGGCTCCCCGGCACGCGCCGAAACCGAGGAGTGACACGTGGCCGAATCGTCCGGACGCCTGCTGCCCGAGCTCACCGAGAACAACGAGTTCTTCTGGAAGTCGGGCGAGGACGGCACGTTGCGGTTCCAACGGTGCTCGGCGTGCGGGGAGCTCCGGCACCCGCCGGTCGCGGTGTGCCCGTACTGCCAGTCGAACGAGTGGGCACCGGCAGCGGTGTCGGGGCGCGCGGTGGTGGCCGGCTTCACGATCAACGAGCACACGTGGCTGCCGACCTTCCCTCCCCCCTACGTGATCGCGATCGTCGCCATCGAGGAGGACGACCGGGTCCGCCTCACCACCAACATCGTCCACTGCGAGCCGGCCGACGTGTTCGTGGGCATGAAGGTGCGGGTGGTGTTCGAGCACGACGAGGACGTGTGGATCCCGTTGTTCGAGCCCACCAGCGAGACCGACAAGGGCCCGTTCCCCGCCGTCGACGAGACGTCACGCGTGGCCCGCCCGATGCCGAAGGGTGCGAAGAAGTTCGAGGACGAGGTCGCCATCACCGGCATCGGCATGTCCCAGGTCGGGCGCCGGCTCATGGTCGACCCGATCACGTTGACCGTCGCAGCCGCGAAGCAGGCGATCGCCGACGCCGGCCTCGAGCCGTCGGACATCGACGGCCTCTCGACGTACCCGGGACCCGGCATCGGGGTGGGGATGTCGGAAGGTGGGATCACCGCGCTCGAGGAGGTGATGCGCCTCCGTCCGCTGTGGATCAACAGCGGGATCGAGCTCCCGGGGCAGGGCGGCTCGGTGACCGCGGCGATGCTCGCGGTCGCGGGCGGCCTGTGCAACCACGTGCTGTGCTTCCGCACCGTGTGGGAGGCCACGTATGCGGCCAAGGAGCGCGCGGCGATGAACGCGCGCGCCAGCAGCGGGATGCTCGCGCTGCAGAAGTCGCCCCGCATCGGCGGTGACATGCAGTGGCGCATGCCGTTCGGCGCGTCGTCGGCCAGCAACTGGATCGCGATGCAGGCGTCGGCGCACTTCGACCGCTTCGGCACCACCAAGGAGACGCTGGGCTGGATCGCGCTCAACGCACGGAAGAACGCGGCGCGCACACCATGGGCGATCTACAAGGAACCGCTCACGATGGACGACTACCTGAACGCGCGCACGATCACGACGCCGTTCGGACTCTATGACTGCGACGTGCCGTGCGACGGTTCGGTCGCGATCATCGTGTCGCGCAGAGACCTCGCCGGCGACATGCGCCAACCGGCCGTGCACCTCGAGGCCGTGGGCACCGCGATCACCGAGCGCATCAGCTGGGACCAGGGCACCCTCGACCACGAACCGCTGGTGCAGGGTCCGGCCGCGCACCTCTGGACCCGCACCGACCTGAAGCCCGCCGACGTCGACATGGCGCAGCTCTACGACGGCTTCTCGTTCAACTGCCTGTCGTGGCTCGAGGCGCTCGGCTTCTGCGGCTGGGGCGAGGCCAAGGACTTCCTCGACGGTGGCGTCAACATCGCGCTCGACGGCGTGCTGCCGCTCAACACCCACGGCGGGCAGCTCTCGTCGGGACGGCTGCACGGCTACGGCTTCATCCACGAAGCGGTCACGCAGCTGCGCGGCCAGGCCGGCGAACGCCAGGTCGTCGACGGCGAGACCGCGGTGGTGAGCACCGGCGGTGGCGCGCCGGGCGGGGTGTTCCTCTTCACCAAGGCTCGCTGATCGACAACGAGGAAAGGGCAGGACGTGCAGCGCTTCTACGACGACGACGGCATGAACTTCGCCGTGCTCATCAGCCTCGGGTTCGCGTACGCCGGCATCACCGACGCCGGCGAGACCCTCGCGACCATCGAGCGCATCCCCGAGGGTGACATGGAGGCGTGGGTCACGCAGTGGACCGCGACCGCCGATCGGCTCGCGCAGCAGGCCGACCAGTCGCTCGCCGGTGGTCACCGGGTGAGCGCGCGCACCAAGCTGCTCCGCGCGTCCACGTACTACGACCACGCGTCGGCGCAGGCTCCCGGGACGAAGGATCCGTCGCGCTACACGTCGCTCTGGGAGCGCCACCGTGACTGCTGGGACCGGGCGGTCGAGCTCTTCGAGACCCCGGTCGAGCGGGTGCAGATCCCCTACGAGGGCACGACCCTGGAGGGCTACCTCTTCACGCCGAACGCCGACGCGACGCCGCGGCCGACCGTCGTCCTGAACAACGGCTCGGACGGGCCGGTCATCAGCCAGTGGAGCCTGGGCGGCCGCGCCGCGATCGCGCGCGGGTGGAACGCGATCACCTTCGACGGTCCCGGCCAGGGCGCGGCGCTGCACCGCCAGCAGCTCTTCTTCCGCGCCGACTGGGAGCACGTCGTGACGCCGGTCGTCGACTGGCTCCTCACCCGCCGGGAGGTCGACTCGACGAAGATCGCGCTGCAGGGCATCAGCCAGGGCGGGTACTGGGCGCCACGCGCCGCCGCCTTCGAGCATCGCCTCGCCGCGCTGGTCGCGGATCCGGGCGTGATGCGGGTGGCGTCGTCGTGGGAATCGCACCTGCCCAAGGAGCTGGTGCAGCTCATCGACGACGGCAACCAGAAGGACTTCGACGCGCTCCTCGACGCCAACCCGAACCAGCAGCAGAAGGCGATGCTGGCGTGGCGCATGGCGCCCTACGGCACCACCTCCTACTACGAGGCCTACGTCAAGGCGCGCGCGCAGACCCTCGACGCCGCGACCGCAGCGCAGATCCGGTGCCCCACCCTCGTGCTCGACCCCGACCACGAGCAGTTCTGGCCCGGGCAGTCACAGCAGCTCTACGACGCGCTGACCTGCGAGAAGCAGCTCGCGAAGTTCACCGCCGCCGAGGGCGCCGACTGGCACTGCGAACCCGCGGCGCAGAGCCTGCGCGACGAGACGGTGTTCGACTTCTTGGAGACCGTGTTCGCGCGCTGACGCGCCTCGGCTCGTCGAGCTCCCGCGCCGCCGCTCGGCCTCGGTGGGGAGGTGAGCGAACTGGTGTTCGTATCACCGGGCCAGAACCGTTCCCCGGCAGGGGGCGAAGGGTCCCGCGGAACCGTCCCGGGTCCCGACTGGCAATCACGGCGGGCGACGAATTCCAGGCGACCGGGTAGTCCTACCTCCATGGACGCGAAGAACCTCGCCGATCACTACGACCTCCCGACGCTCGAGTGGGCCGACTGCGAAGCCGCCCTCGACGCCGGGTTTCCGCAGGCTCCCGGCGCAGGGGGCCCGAACCGCCACAGCACCTGGCTGGCAACCATCGACGCCGACGGCAGCCCGCACGTGAACGGCATCGGGTCCCTCTGGGTCGACGGTGCGTTCATCTTCGAGACCGGGCGCACGTCACGCAAGGGGCGCAACCTGGCCCGTGACCCGCGCTGCACGCTCAGCATCGCGCTGGACGCCTTCGACCTCGTGGTCGAGGGCGACGCCGAGCTCGTCACCGACCCGGCCGTCGTCGCCGACGTGGCCGAACGCTTCCGCGCCGAAGGTTGGCCGGCCCTTGTGGACGGGAGCGGCACCGCCCTCACCGCCGAGTTCAGCGCACCGTCGGCGGGTTCGCCACCGTGGCACGTGTATCGCGTGGTGCCGCAGACCGCGACCGTGCTCAGCGTGGTCGAACCCGGCGGCGCGACGCTTTTCCGCTTCTGAAGAGGCGCCTGACGCGCTGCCGCCTCAGCCCGTGAACGCGGGCACCACGACCACCGGTGCCGGCGGCGCCGGGTTGGGCGGCACCGGCGTCGCCGCGCACGGCGTGAACGCGATCGAACCGGGTGCGGTGCCGACGGCGACGTCCTGGTCGGGTGCGGTGCGCGTCGCGACGTCGATGGTCGACACGTCGCTGGCGTCGAAGTTGGCGCTGTACACCATCGTGCCGTCGGGGCTCAGCGCGAGACCGCTCGGGTGCAGGTCGACGGTGATGTCATCCGGGTTCTTCGTGCGGGTCGCCAGGTCGATGGTCGAGACGTAGTTGGCACCGAAGTTCGACACGAACGCGGTCGAGCCGTCGTGGGTGACGACGACGTCGGCGGGGTGTTCGAAGCCGCTGATGTCGGTCGGGTTCTTCGTGCGGGTGGCGACGTCGATGGTCGACACCGTGCCGCTCTTCGTCGGGTCGGGGTCGGGGAACGGATCGCCCTGGTTGGTCACGAGCACCGTGGTGCCGTCGGGGGTCACCGCGACGCCGGCCGGGTTCGTGCCGACGGCGATGTCGGTCGGGTCCTTGGTGCGCGTGGCGACGTCGACGCTCGACACCGAGTTGGCGTTGAAGTTGGTGACGAACGCGGTGGCGCCGTCGGGCGTGAACGCGACTGCGTTCGGCGTGTCTCCCACCGGGATGTCGGTCGGGTTCTTCGTGCGGGTGGCGACGTCGATGGTGGAGATCGAGTTGGCACCCTGGTTGACCACCCACACCTGGGTGCCGTCGGGCGTGAGCTCGACGTCCTGCGGCGAGCTCCCGACGGCGATGGTGGTCGGGTCGACCGTGCCCGTCGCCAGGTCGACGACCGCGACCTCGGCCAACCCCGAGAGCGCGACGAACGCGGTCGAACCGTCATCCGTGATCGCGATGCCAACGGGCGCGGAACCCGGCGGGAGCTGGAGATTCGCCAGCGACGTGCGGGTGGGAGCGTCGATCGGCGTCAGCAGGTTCTCGCCGAACGACGTCACGTAGGCGGTCGTCTGGCACACGGTCGCCGCACTTGCGCTCGGCATCGACCCGATCGAAACCGCGATGGACGACGCCATCGCCAGCGCGGCGCCCGCCGCGGCGAGCCGCGTCCTCGCCTTCCCCATGCCTCGTCCCCTCCGCGTGCTCGTCACGACCTGCGGCAGGCTACACGGAACGATCAACGGGTCCGCGGTCTTCCAGGGCGTGGCGCGCTCGTCGTACGACACCCGGAACGCGTCGTCGAGATCGTCGGTGCATCCCACGTCGCGGTCAGACGACCCACGCCCACGTCGATCGCGCAGTTCAAGCCGATCTCGACGAGCTCCCCCTCGGTGAAGTACCGACGGAGGTCGTCGTACACCGCGTCGTCGACGGCGAGGTGGTTGGTCG
>DASUAS010000276.1:0-8322 GCA_035763625.1 Acidimicrobiia bacterium | reverse complement strand
GACGACCGCACGCTGCCGATGCGGGTGCTCGGCAGCAGCGGGATCTGGGAGCTCTTCGTGCCCGGCGTGACGTCCGGCATGCGGTACAAGTTCGCGGTCAACGGCGCCGACGGCCGCGTGCGTCTGCACGCCGACCCGGTGGCGGCATGGAGCGAGGTGCCGCCCGCGAGCGCGTCGGTGGTGTTCGCGTCGTCGCATCGCTGGAGCGACGACGAGTGGTTGACGCATCGTGCCGACGTCCACACGCCACGGCCGATGTCGGTCTACGAGGTGCACCCGGGCTCGTGGCGGCCCGGGCTCGACTGGCGCGCGCTGGCCGGCGAGCTCGCCGACTACGTCACCGACCTGGGGTTCACGCACGTCGAGCTGATGGCGGTGCTCGAGCACCCGTTCAGCGGTTCGTGGGGCTACCAGGTCACCGGCTACTTCGCGCCCTCGGCGCGGTGGGGCACCCCCGACGACTTCCGGGCCTTCGTCGACGAGCTCCACCGGCGAGGCATCGGCGTCATCGTCGACTGGGTCCCCGCGCACTTCCCGCGCGACGACTGGGCCCTCGCCCGCTTCGACGGCACCGCCCTCTACGAGCACGAGGACCCGCGGCAGGGATCGCACCCCGACTGGGGGACGCTCATCTTCAACTACGGCCGCACCGAGGTGCGCAACTTCCTCCTCGCCAGCGCGGCGACGTGGACGCGCGACTTCCACGTCGACGTGCTGCGTGTCGACGCGGTGGCGTCGATGCTCTACCTCGACTACTCGCGCGAACCGGGGGAGTGGCTCCCCAACGTGCGGGGCGGGCGCGAGAACCTCGACGCGGTGCGGTTCCTGCGCGACCTCAACGACTGGCTCCCCGACGTCGCGCCGGGCGCGTACGCGATCGCGGAGGAATCGACCGCGTGGCCCGGCGTGACCGCGCCGGCGCGCGACGGCGGCCTCGGCTTCGGCAAGAAGTGGAACATGGGCTGGATGCACGACACGCTCGAGTACTTCCAGCGGGAACCGATCCACCGCCGGTTCCACCACGACGAGCTGACCTTCGCCATGATCTATGCGTACAGCGAGCGATACGTGCTCCCGCTGTCGCACGACGAAGTCGTGCACGGGAAGCGCTCGCTGCTCGGACGGATGCCCGGTGATCGCTGGCAGCAGCTCGCCAACCTCCGTTCGCTGTTCGCCTTCATGTGGGCGCATCCCGGCAAGAAGCTGCTCTTCATGGGCGGAGAGCTCGGCCAGGAGCACGAGTGGGATCCCGAGCGCGCGCTCGACTGGGCGCTGCTCGACGTGCCCGACCACCGTGGCATCCAGACGCTCGTTCGCGACCTCAACCATCGCTACCGGGCCGAGCCCGCGCTCTGGGCGGGTGACGACGACCCGAGCGCGTTCCGGTGGCTCGAGGGCACCGACGCCGACCACAACGTGTTCGCGTTCGTGCGGCACGATCCGCAGGGCGGCCGACCGGTGGTGTGCGTGGCGAACCTCTCACCCATGCCGCGCCACGAGTACGGCATCGCCTTTCCCGCGGAGGGCAAGTGGGACGAGATCCTCGACACCGACTCGCGCTTCTACGGCGGATCGGACGTCGGCAACGGGGGCACGGTGACGGTCGCGCCCGCGGGAGGCGGTACCGGCGGTCACGCCCGTCTCACCTTGCCACCGCTCGGCGTGTTGTGGCTCGCGCCGTGCGCCGGGGCCCCGTGACGTCGTTCCCGAGACTGGGTGCGGCCGTCGACGACGGCGACATCACGTACACGGTGTGGGCGCCGACCGCGACGCTCGTGGAGCTCGTGCGAGACGACGTGATCGAACCCCTCGTCCGCGCCGACGACGGAACGTGGAGCATCACCCGACCGGGCACCCATGGCGACCGCTACCGCTTCCGTGTCGATCGGACGCGGACGTGGCCGGATCCGGCGGCGCGCGCACAGCCGGACGGGGTGCAGGGGGCGTCGGCGGTGGCCGACCCGACGCGCTTCTCGTGGTCCGACGCGGGCTGGCACGGCGTCGCCCTCGACGACCTCGTGCTCTACGAGCTGCACGTCGGCACCTTCACTCCCGCGGGCACGTTCACCGCGATCGTCGACCGGCTCCCGGCGCTCGTCGACCTCGGGATCACCGCCATCGAGCTCATGCCGGTGGCGACGTTCCCGGGCCACTTCGGCTGGGGCTACGACGGGCTCTACACCTCCGCACCTCACCCCGACTACGGCGGCCCCGACGGGCTGGCGCACCTCGTCGATCGGGCGCACGGGCTCGGCCTGGGGGTCGTGCTCGACGTCGTGTACAACCACCTCGGCCCGGGGGCCGACGCGATCACCGCGTTCGCGCCCTACACCGACGACGCGCATCAGACCTTCTGGGGCCCCGCGCTCGCGTTCGGACGGCGCGGGGTGCGCGAGTGGGCGATCCAGAACGCCGAGCAGTGGGTGCGCGACTACCACGTCGACGGTCTGCGCCTCGACGCCGTCCATGCGATCGTCGACGACTGCCGAGAGCACATCGTCGCCGAACTGGCCGATCGCGTCCACGCCGTGCGCGACTCGACGTTGGTCATCGCCGAGATGGCGCCCGGTGACGTGCGCCCGATCTGCGAGTGGCACTGCGACGCGCAGTGGGGCGACGAGCTCCACCACGCGGTGCACGCCCTGCTCACCGACGAGCACGACGGCTACTACGCCGACTACGGCACCGTCGCCGACGTCGCCCAGGAGTACGAACGCACCGACGCGCCGCAACTCGTCGTGTGCGCCCAGAACCACGACCAGGTCGGCAACCGGGCGTTCGGCGACCGGCTGCACGGTCGGAAGCTGCGGCTGGCCGCGTTCTGCAGCATCCTGGCGCCGGGCATCCCGCTGCTGTTCATGGGGGAGGAGTACGACGAGCAACACCCGTTCCTCTTCTTCGCCGATCACGTCGACCCGGAGATCGCCCGGGCCACGCGCGAAGGCCGTCGCCGCGAGTTCGCCGAGTTCGCGGCGTTCGCGCACGCCGAAGTGCCCGATCCGGGCGCGATGAGCACCTTCGTGCAGTCCAAGCTCGATCCCGTGACGGGCGACGCCGAGCACCTCGCGTACTACCGTCGGCTGCTCGAGCTGCGTCGGCAGTTGGCCCCCGGCCCGCTGCGCGTGGAGGTCGACGAGGACGCCCGCTTCCTGCGCGTGTCGCGCGGTGACGTGGAGCTGCTCATGAATTTCACCGATGTCGAGCAGCACGGCGTCGGTCCGTGGGAGGGACGGGTGCGATGACCGAGGTGTGGCCGGGGCGCCCGTTCCCGCTCGGCGCGGTGTGGGACGGTGACGGCACCAACTTCGCGCTGTTCTCCGAGCACGCCGAACGCGTCGAGCTGTGCTTGTTCGACATCGACGACCACGAGACCCGCATCGCGATGGGGGAGCGCACCGCCTTCCACTGGCACTGCTACCTCCCGGGCGTCGGTCCCGGGCAGCGCTACGCGTACCGCGTGCACGGCGAGTACGACCCGAAGGCGGGCCACCGCTTCAACTCTCGCAAGCTCCTCATCGATCCCTACGCCAAGGCGATCGACGGGCAGGTCGGCTACGGGGTCGCGAACGTGCTGCCGTACGTCCCCGACGGCGACGACGCCGACCTCGTCGCCGACGACGAGGACGACCAGGACGCGATCCCGAAGTCGGTCGTCGTGTCGGAGCACTTCGACTGGGAAGGCGACCACCCGCCGCGGAGGCCGTGGAACGAGACGATCATCTACGAGGCCCACGTCAAGGGCTTCACGAAGACCCATCCGCGGATTCGAGAAGACCTCCGGGGCACGTACGCCGCGCTGGCGTCGGAGGAGGCGATCGCGCACCTCGTGGAGCTCGGTGTCACCGCGGTCGAGCTGCTCCCGGTGCACCACATCACCGACGAAGCAGGCCTCGTCGACAAGGGTCTCACGAACTACTGGGGTTACAGCTCGATCGGATACCTCGCGCCGCACTCCGAGTACGCGGCGACCGGCCGGCGCGGCGAGCAGCTGTCCGAGTTCAAGGGCATGGTGAAGGCGCTGCACGCGGCCGGCATCGAGGTCATCCTCGACGTCGTCTACAACCACACCGCCGAGGGCGGCCACTTGGGCCCGATGCTGTCGTTCCGCGGCATCGACAACGCGTCGTACTACCGGTTGTCGCCGGAGGATCCGCGCTACTACGTCGACTACACCGGGACCGGCAACAGCCTCAACCCGGTGAGCCCGAACGTGCTGCGGCTCATCATGGACTCGCTGCGCTACTTCGTGGTCGAGTGCCACGTCGACGGGTTCCGCTTCGACCTGGCCTCGGCCCTGGCGCGCGAGTTCCACGAGGTCAACCGGCTCTCCGCGTTCTTCGACATCGTCTTCCAGGATCCCGTGCTCTCACAGGTGAAGCTCATCGCCGAGCCGTGGGACGTGGGTGAGGGTGGTTACCAGGTCGGCAACTTCCCGGTGCTGTGGACCGAGTGGAACGGCCCGTACCGCGACACCGTGCGCGACTACTGGCGGGGTGTCGCGCCGGTCGGCGACTTCGCGACCCGGTTCGCCGGTTCCGCCGACCTCTACGAACGCGACGGCCGTCGCCCGTTCGCGTCGATCAACTTCGTCACCGCGCACGACGGCTTCACCCTCGCCGACCTCGTCTCCTACAACGAGAAGCACAACGAGGCGAACCTCGAGGACAACGCCGACGGCACCGACGACAACCGCAGTTGGAACTGTGGCGTCGAAGGTGCAACCGACGACGCCGAGATCCTCGCGCTGCGCGCACGTCAGCAGCGCAACTTCCTCACCACCCTGCTCCTCTCGCAAGGTGTGCCGATGCTGCTCGCCGGCGACGAGTTGGGCCGCAGTCAGGGTGGCAACAACAACGCGTACTGCCAGGACAACGAGATCTCCTGGATCGACTGGGCGCTCGACGACGCCCGCGAGCAGCTGCACACGTTCGCTCGCCGCGTGATCGAGTTCCGTCACGATCATCCCGTGGTGCGGCGCGACACCTTCTTCGCCGGTGAACCCGATGCCCAGGGTCTGCCCGACATCTGGTGGTTCCGTCCCGATGGCCGGCGCATGGCGCGGCGCGACTGGGAGGTGCAGGGCGGTCCGGTGGGGGTGTTCCTCAACGGTGACGCCATCCGTTCGGTGACGCCGCACGGCGAGCCGGTGCACGACGACTCGCTCATCCTGTTGTTCAACGCCCGCTACGAGGACGTCGAGTTCCTCCTGCCCCCGCGTCGCTTCGGCGCACGCTGGTCGGTCGCGCTCTCCACCGCGGGGGCCGGCGGGGACGGTCGTGAGTACACCGCCCGACAAGCGGTCGCGGTGGGAGAACGTTCGGTGGTGGTCTTGAGCCGACGGCGATGACGCCGCTGGTCGCCACGTACCGGCTGCAACTCGGTCCCGCCCTGACCTTCGCCGATGCCACCGCGCTGGTCCCGTACCTGCGCGACCTCGGCGTCAGCCACCTCTACCTCTCGCCGATCATGCAGGCCCGGCCGGGCTCGACGCACGGGTACGACGTGGTCGACCCGCGCCGGGTGTCCGACGCGCTCGGCGGCGAGCACGGCCTGCACGCGCTCGCGAACGCGGGTCTCGACCTGATCGTCGACATCGTGCCCAACCACATGGCGGTCTCCGACGCGAATCCGTTCTGGCGCGATCCGGACCTGCGCCGCACGTTCTTCGACCTCGATCCCGAAGGCGGCCACCGGCGGTTCTTCGACATCGACGAGCTGGCCGGCGTGCGGGTCGAAGACCCCGAGGTCTTCGCCACGACGCATGACAAGATCGTCGAGCTCGTACGCGACGGCGTCGTCGCCGGTGTGCGCGTCGACCACGTCGACGGTCTCGCCGATCCGGGCGCGTACCTGCGGCGGCTGCGCGACGCGGGCATCGACGAGGTGTGGGTGGAGAAGATCCTCGAGCCCGGTGAGACGTTGCCGCCGTGGCCGGTGGAGGGCACCACCGGCTACGAATTCCTCGTCGACGTCGACGCGTTGTTCGTCGACCCCGAAGGGCGGGCCGCGCTCGACGCCGCCGCCGGCTCGCGTCCCACGTTCCGCGAGCAAGGTGCCCGGGCCAAGGCCGAGCAGGTCGCCACCACCTTCCAGCCCGAGGTGGCTCGCCTGCGCCGCGTGGCCGACGTCGACGGACTCGAGACCGCGCTGGCCGCGCTGCCCGTGTACCGGACCTACCTCGCGCCGGAGACCCGCGTCGCGTCGGAGCAGGACGCGGCGGCGCTCGCCGCACTCCCGCCGGCCTTCGTCGCGGCCCTCGAGGCACCCGAGGCGACGCCGGCCGAGTTCGTCGTCCGGTTCCAGCAGACCTGCGGCGCGGTGATGGCCAAGGGCATCGAGGACACCGCGATGTACCGCGACGTCCGCCTGCTCGCGCTCAACGAGGTGGGGGGTGACCCCGACCGGTTCGGGATCTCCGTCGACGAGCTCCACCGGGCGAACGAGCGCCGCATCGCGTCGTGGCCCCGGGCGCTGCTCGCCGCCACGACCCACGACACGAAGCGCAGCGCCGACGTGCGGGCCCGGATCGCGGTGCTCTCGACGATGGGCGACCGGTGGCTCACACTGGTGACGTGGTGGCGCGATCTGTGTGGTCGACACGCGGAGCGTCTCGGCGCGCCCACCGGCACGCCCGATGGCGACGAGCTGCTCTTCGTGCTGCAGACGCTGGTCGGTGCGTGGCCGTTGTCGCACGAGCGCGTCGAGGGCGCCCTGGTGAAGTCGTTCCGCGAGGCGAAGCGGCACACGAGCTGGGTCGAACCCGACGAGGTGTGGGAACGCGCCGTGATCGAGGTCGTCGACGCGGCGATCGCAGATGCGCGCTTCGGCGAGCGGTTCGTACCGTTCCTCGCCGACGTGGTCGATCGTGCCGATCGCACCGCGTTGGGGGGGCTGGTGCTGCGGTGCACCGCGCCCGGTGTCCCCGACTTCTACCAGGGCGACGAGCTCTGGAACCACCTGCTGGTCGATCCCGACAATCGCCGCCCCGTGGACTGGTCGTTGCGCCGATCGGTGCTCGCCGAGCAGGAGCGCGGCGCCGCCGTCGACCGGTTCACCGCCAAGCTGTTCGCCACGCGTGCGCTCCTCGCCCTCCGCGCCCACTTTGCGGGCTTCGCCGACCTCGGGTACCAGGCGCTCGACGCGCCACCCGACATCTGCGCATTCACGCGCGGTTCGCCGGGCGCTCCCGAAGCGGTGGTCGTCGTGCCGGTTCGCTCGTCGCGTGCCCTCGCGCGCCCGGACGCGTTCGCCGATCCCGCGACGTGGGTCGACGTGCTCGCGCCGCTCGACGCGGTGTACGAGTCGCGTCGCCCGGGTGTGTTCGTGCGCGCGCATGTCGCGCGCAGTTTGGCGAGCGAACGGCCTGGGCACGACTGACGAGGTCGTCCTCGGGCAGGGAACCGGTCACCACCATGCGCCTTCCCTCCCGCTTCCTCGACTCTTCCGCCGTCGGCATCGGCGTGACGCGGTGATGCAGTGATCCGACGCGTCGGTGCGCAGCGTCTGATCGCGTTCCTCGTGATCGGCGACGCGGTGCTCGGCGGCGCCTTCGTCGCCGCGCTCGTGCGGCCCGATGGCGAGGCGCCGAGTCCGGCGCGGGTCGTCACCGCCACCACCGTGCCCCAACCCGCGGCGCCACCGGGACCGGCTGCCGACGCCGGCTCGTTCGTCGACATCGGGCCCGTCGCACCCGCGCCCGCGGCACCCACATCGTCGACGACCACCCCACCGACCACCGCGCCCGCCACCACCCGCCCCGCGTCCGTGTCCGCGCCTTCGGCGGCGCAGGTCCCCAGCACGACCGTCCCGGTGGCGACGCTGCCGTCCACGACCTCGCTGCCGGCTCCGCCTCCGCCGCCACCGCCGTCGACCGACGTCGTGGGCTGACCGCGCACCCGGTCAGAGGATGTTGACGGCGCGGGCGATCACGAGGATCGCGATCATGAGCGACACCAGCGACTGCAGGAGCATGGTGAGCTTCGCCCACCGCGCGAGCGGCATCACGTCGGTCGGGCTGAACGCCAGCGCGTTCGTGAACGCCAGGTAGAGGTAGTCGACGTACTCGGGCCGCCACCGCGGCGGCGCGAACTCGGGCTTGTCCATCTGCGGGAACATGAACGCGGGCAGCGGATCCGGCGTGTGCACCCGCGCGTATGGGCCGCCGCGGTCGAACAGCCAGTACGAGAGAGAGAACACGATCACGTTGGTGAGCCATATCGCGCCGCCGGTGCGGAGGAGCGTGCCGGCGTCGTGGATGCCCTCGCCGTTGACGAGGTCGATCACCAGCTGCGCGCCCGACACCGCGTTGCCGAGGCTCAGCGC
>DASUAS010000275.1:0-4102 GCA_035763625.1 Acidimicrobiia bacterium | reverse complement strand
CGACGTCAACGTGGTCGACGGCTTCCTCGACCTCGGCGGCCTCTGGTCGTTCTACGCGCTCGACCGACCCGAGCTCAAGGACGAGCCCTGGGTACCGCAGACGCCGGTCGTGCTGCAGGGCACCGATCCCGCACCCGACTTCTTCCGCATCCTGCGCGGCGGCGACGTGCTGGTCCACCACCCGTACGACTCGTTCTCCACCTCGGTGGAGCAGTTCGTCGAGCAGGCCGCGAGCGATCCGCACGTCCTCGCGATCAAGCAGACCATCTACCGCACCGCCGGCGCCGAGAGCGCGCTGGTCAGCTCGCTCATCAAGGCGGCCGAGTCGGGCAAGCAGGTGGTGGCCCTCATCGAGCTCAAGGCGCGCTTCGACGAGCAGGCCAACATCGCCCGGGCCCGTTCGCTCGAAGAAGCGGGCGTCCACGTCGTCTACGGCCTGGTCGGGTTGAAGACCCACGCCAAGGTGCTGCTCGTCGTCCGCCAGGAGGCCGACGGCATCCGTCGCTACTGCCACGTCGGCACCGGCAACTACAACCCGAAGACCGCCGACCTCTACGAGGACGTCGGCCTCCTGTCCGCCGATCCCGAGCTCGGCGCCGACCTCACCGACCTCTTCAACCACCTCACCGGCTACAGCCGTCAGGGCGACTACCGGAAGCTGCTCGTGGCGCCCGCGCACCTGCGCCGCGCCATCGCCGACCGCATCGAGCAGCAGGCCGAGCTCGGCGACGCCGGCGGCATCACGATGAAGATGAACAGCCTGGTCGACCCCGCACTGATCGAGTCGCTGTACGACGCGTCGCAGCGCGGGACCCGGATCGACCTGGTGGTGCGCGGCATCTGCTGCCTCCGCCCGCAGGTGCCGGGCCTCTCCGAGACCATTCACGTGCGGTCGCTCATCGGTCGGTTCCTCGAGCACTCCCGGGTGTACCGCTTCGGCGCCGAGCCCGAAACCGCCGAGTACCTCATCGGATCGGCCGACCTGATGCCCCGCAACCTCGACCACCGCGTCGAGGCGCTCACGCCGGTCACCGACCCGCGCCTGCGCGCCCGGCTCGCGGAGGTGCTCGAGATCAACCTCGACGACGACGTGCTCGCGTGGGAGCTGACCGCCGACGGGAGCTGGCACAAGATCCCCACCACGGTGGGTGTGTCCACGCACCGCGCGCTCCAGGACCTCGCCGTCGCGCGCGCCCACTCCTCCTGACCGAGCACGACGACGTGGACGGGCCGGCGCACGAGGAGCGCGAGCTGAAGTTCCTCGTCGACGCCGACTTCGACCTCGGTGCCGCCGGTGCGCTCGGTCCCGGACTCACGATCGAACCGGCAGGGACGAAGCGCCAGCATGCCACCTACTACGACACCGCCGACCACCGGCTGACGCGCGCCGGTGCGAGCCTGCGCTTCCGCGACGACGACGGTTGGACGGTCAAGCTGCCCGGCACCGCCGACGTCGCGCTCGTGCGATCGGAGCTCCACGTCGACGGCGGACCGGGCGATCCTCCCGACGCGGCACGTGACCTGGTTGCCGCGCTCGCGCGGCGGTCACCGTTGCAGTTCGCGGCGCACGTCGACACCGAGCGCCGGCGGTTCTGGCTCCGCGACGACGATGGGGACGCGGTCGCGGAGATCTCCGACGACGACGTGTCCACCCGCAACGCCGACCGCACGACGAAGGAGTTCCGTGAGCTCGAGGTCGAGTTCGTGGAGTCGGCGTCGGAACAGCTCGTCGATGCGGTCGCGCGGCATCTGCACGACGCGGGTGCGGGTGAGCCCCAGCACCTGTCGAAGGTCGCGCGCGCGCTCGGACCGCGCGCGCTCGACGCACCCGACCTCGTCCCGCCCGCTGACCTCGACTTCGCATCCACTCCGACCGACGTGTTGCGGGCCGCGCTGTCGCGTTCGACGGCGCGGCTGCTCGCCCACGATCCCGGGGTGCGCCTCGGCGGTGACGACGAGGACGTCCACCAGGCGCGCGTGGCCACCCGCCGCATGCGCTCCGACCTGCGCACGTTCCGTCGGGCGCTCGACACCGGATGGGACGAGTCGCTGCGGGAAGATCTCGAGTGGCTGGGCGACCTGCTCGGTGCCGTGCGCGACGCCGACGTGCTCCTCGCCCGCCTGCAGGGACGGGTCGACGACCTGCCCGACACCGACCACGCCGCGGGCGACCGGCTGCTCGACGTCCTGCGCGCCGAGCGCGCCACCGCGCGTGACGAGCTACTCGCGGGGATGCGCTCCGACCGCTACCTCGACCTGATCGAGCGTCTCCTCGCCGCGTCGCGCGCGGTCCCGGTCTCGGCCGACGGCGCCGACTTCGAGCTCGAGCTCGGCGACCTGGCGGCCAAGCCGTGGAAGAAGCTCCGCCGCGCCGTGCACGACCTCGACGACGACCCTCCCGACCCGGCGCTGCACGCGGTGCGCATCCGCGCGAAGCGGGCCCGGTACGCGGCCGAGGCGGTGGCGTCCGCGCTGGGGAAGGAGGCCAAGCAGTTCGCAGTGGCCGTCGCCGACCTGCAGGACCTGCTCGGCGAGCACCAGGACGCGGTCGTCGCCGGCCGGTGGCTGCGGGAGCACGTCCCCGCGGGCGACGGCGGCGCCGCCTTCGTCGCCGGTCAGCTCGTGCTCGTCGAGGCCGACGCCGCCGACCGGTCGCGCGACGAGTGGCCGGCGGCATGGGCGGCGGCGAAGCACCCGAAGCTCCGGCGGTGGATGTGAGCTCGGGCGCGACGGTGCGCGCCGGCGGCGGGATCGTGCTCCGCCGAGGACCGGACGGCACCACGCAGGTGCTGCTCGTCCACCGGCCGCGCTACGACGACTGGAGCCTGCCCAAGGGCAAGGCCGATCCCGGCGAGCGCGACGAGGACACCGCCCTGCGCGAGGTCGAGGAGGAGACCGGCCTACGCTGCACGCTCGGCGTGCCGGCCGGCCGGACCCGTTACCGCGACTCCAAGGGCCGGAACAAGGTCGTGCACTACTGGTTGATGGAGCCCGACTCGGTGGCCGCGGCCGGCGACGGCGCGTTCGTCCCGAACCAGGAGGTCGACGAGATGCGGTGGTGCTCGGTCGGTGAGGCGACGCGTCTCCTCACCTACGCGCACGACCGCACGTTGCTGGCCGCCGCGCCGGTCCCGACATGACCGTCTACCTCGTACGCCACGCCCGCGCCGGCTCGCGGGGCCGTTGGAAAGGCGACGACGCGCTGCGCCCGCTCTCGAAGCCTGGGCGCGCGCAGGCAGCCGAGATCGCCAAGCGCCTCGCCAAGGAACCGATCGACCTCGTCGTGAGCAGCCCGTACGTGCGCTGCGTCGCCACCGTCGAGCCGCTCGCCGCCCGCCTCGGCATCGCGGTCGAGACCTCCGAGGCGCTCGCCGAGGGCGCGCGCCTGTCGCAGTCGCTCCCGCTGTTCGAGAAGGTGCAGGACCGCGAGGCCGTCCTCTGCACGCACGGCGACGTGATGCAGGATCTGCTCGAGCACTTCGCTCGACACGGGGTCGAGCTGCGCGATCACCGCATGGAGAAGGGCTCGATCTGGGTCTTCGACGTCGGCGACGCCGGCGTCGAGCGCGCCCGCTACGTCGCCCCTCCCACCACCTGAACTTCACCGGTCGTCCACGTCCTCGTCGCCTCGCGAACGGTCGACGGCGCGAGGCCCGCAGGTACGGTGGAGCGATGCGCATCCTCGTGACCAACGACGACGGTGTCGACGCGCCGGGCATCCACGCTCTCGCGGCCGCGCTCGTCGCCGACGGTCACGACGTGCTCGTGGCCGGACCCACCGACGACCGCAGCGGCGCCGGCGCGTCGATCGGCCGCATGATGAGCAGCGGTCCCCCGCCGGTCGAACGGCGCGTCTGGGACGAGCTCCCCGACCTCCCGGTGCACGCGATCGACGCACCCCCCGCGATGGTCGTGTTCGCCACCTGTCTGGGCGCGTTCGGTGACCTGCCCGATCTCATCGCGTCGGGCATCAACCCCGGCGCCAACACCGGCCATCTCGTGCTGCACTCGGGCACCGTCGGCGCCACGCTCACCGGTGCCGGATACGGCATCCCGGGCGTGGCGGTCTCGATCGACTGGAGCACCGAGGGCGCGTACCACT
>DASUAS010000274.1:0-3045 GCA_035763625.1 Acidimicrobiia bacterium | reverse complement strand
CGCTCGTCGACATCGCCCTTCGACTCAACGTCTACAACACCCGCACCTACCCCACGGTGGCGATCCTCGTGATCTCGATCGTCATCGCGGTGCTCGTGTCGCTCGGCGCGGCGCTCGGCGGCACGCTCGTGTTCGACTACGGCTTCAACGTCGAGACCGCCAGCGACAGCCCGGTGTGGCACGAGTCCGAGACGGACGTGCTCCCGAGCGATCACTCCTCATGACCGCGAACAGCTCCGTCGTGCCCGATCGGGTCGAAGCGAGCGGGTGGCCGTTGCACGTCGTCGGCCACGACGAGCTCGATCTCGACACCGCGGCACGAGCGGTGTTCGACCTCCTCGTCGCGCTGGGTCAGGATCCACACTCCGACGACCTGGCCGACACCCCTCGTCGGGTTGCCAGCGCACTCGCAGAAGCCCTGACACCCATCCCGTTCACGATGACCACCTTCGCGAACGACGGCGAGTACGACGAGCTGGTGTTCATGCGCGACATCCCGTTCGAGTCGCTGTGCGCGCACCACCTCCTCCCGTTCACCGGCGTGGCACACGTCGCGTACCTGCCGGGCGAGCGCGTCGTCGGTCTCTCCAAGCTGGCGCGGGTCGTCGCCCACTTCTCGCGTCGGCTCCAGACCCAGGAGCGCCTCACCGCGCAGATCGCCGATGCGCTGCAGGAAGCGCTCGACGCGAGCGCGGTCGGCGTCGCGATCGAGGCGACGCACATGTGCATGGCCGTGCGGGGCGTGCGAGCCAACCCGACGACGCACACCACCGCGACCCGCGGTCTGGCCCGTGACGATCCCGCGATGCGCGCCGAGCTCCTGCAGGTGCTGCGCGGCGCAGACGCTCGTCGACCACTCGCGACCGGCTGAGATGGACTGGGCGGGCTGGGCGCTGTTCGGGCTCGTCGCCACGGCGGTGCTCACCGCGGCGATGATCGTCGCGCAGCTCCTCGGATGGACCCGTCTCGATCTCCCGCTCGTCCTGGGCACGATGGTCACCGACGACCCCGACCGCGCGCGCGTCTTCGGGTTCTTCATGCACCTCGCTGTGGGTGAGGGCTTCGCACTCGGCTACGCGGCGACGTTCGCGCTCCTCGACACCGCGACGTGGTGGCTCGGCGCGGCGCTCAGCCTCGTGCACGTTGCGGTCGCGCTCACGATCCTGTTGCCACTGCTCCCCGGCGTGCACCCGCGGATGGCGTCGGAACGGGCGGGACCTTCCTCGATCGCGGTGCTCGAGCCTCCCGGGCTGCTCGGGCTCAACTACGGCGCGGAGACGCCGGCCGTCGCGATCGTCGCGCACCTCGCGTTCGGCATCGCGCTCGGTGTGCTCCTGACTCCGCACTGAGATGGATGAGATGGAGCCGAGTCGTCCGATCGCCGACTACGGGCTCATCGGCGACACGCGCACCGCGGCGCTCGTCTCCTCCGATGGAGCGATCGACTGGATGTGCGCGCCGCACTTCGACGGGGACCCGGTGTTCGGCCGGCTCGTCGGCGGTCGACACGCCGGGACGTTCCGGGTGGGTCCGGCCGCGTCGGTCGCCCCCATCGCCCGTCGATACCGCACCGACACCGCCACGCTCGAGACGACGTGGCGCATCGACGGCGCGCAGCTGACGCTCGTCGACGGCATGGTCGCCGAGCTCGGTGGACGCCTCCTTCCCACCATGCTGCTCGTGCGTCGTGTGATCGTCGAAGGCGATCCCGTCGAGGTCTTGATCGATTTCGATCCGCGCCGCGGTGACACGCGCGACGTTCCCAACACCGAAGCGCGCCGGATGGGCGGCCTGGTCTGCTCGTGGCGCTCGTTCGCGGTGGCGCTCGAGACGAGCCCATCGGTTCCGATCGAAGCGAGGCGCCCGACGACGGTGACGGTCGCGCCGGGCCACCCGCTCACGCTGGTGCTCTCGGCCGCGTCCCGCGAGCCTCTGGTCTCCGTTCCCCCGGAGATGGCTTGGGAGGCGCTCGCCGCCGACGAGCAGCGCTGGCGAGCGTGGAGCGCCGAGGTCGACGCCGAGCTGCCCGCGCGCGAGGCCGTCGTGCGGAGCCTCATCACGTTGCAACTGCTCACCTACTCGCCGTCGGGCGCGCCGGTCGCCGCGCCCACGACCTCGCTCCCCGAGCTCGTGGGCGGCAGCCGCAACTGGGACTACCGGTTCGCGTGGCCGCGGGACGCGAGCATCGGCGTCGGTGCGTTCCTCGGCGTCGGGATGCACCGCGAGGCGCTGGCGTTCCTCGCCTGGTTGCGTCACGCGAGCAGGCTCGATCGGCCACGCCTGCCAGTGCTGCTCACGCTCCACGGGAAGCACCCACGCGCGGAGCGGGTGCTCGACGACTGGCCCGGCTACGCCGGGAGCCGACCGGTCCGGGTGGGGAACGGTGCCGCGGATCAGCACCAGCTCGACGGGTACGGCTGGGTCATCGACGCCGCGTGGTTGCTCACCCGCGCCGGACACCGACTCGACTCCGAGACCTGGCGGGCCGTGGCCGGCTTCGCCGACCAGGTCGCCGACCACTGGCGGGAGCCCGACGCGGGGATCTGGGAGATCCGTGGACCGGCGCAGCACCACGTCCACTCCAAGCTCATGGCCTGGCTCGCGCTCGACCGCACGTTGCGAATCGCCGGCACGCGCCGGGTGTCGGCTCGGCGTCGTCGCCGCTGGCTGGAGGCGCGGGCGGCCGTCGGGGTCGACGTCCGGGGGCGGGGCGTGAGCGAGGCGAGGGGCGTGTACACGCGCAGCTACGGGTCCGCCGACCTCGACGCGGCCGTGCTCGTCCTCCCCGCCGTGGGGATCGAGACGCCCGACTCGGCGCTGGTGAAGCGGACGATCGACGCGATCGCGTGCGAGCTCTCCGCCGGAGGTCCGCTGCTGTACCGGTACGTGCGGGGCGCCGACGGTCTCGACGGCATCGAGGGTGCGTTCCTGCCCTGCAGCTTCTGGCTCGTCCAGGCGCTCGCGCAGACCGGTCGCGTCGCCGAAGCGGTCGAGCGACTCACCGCCCTCGTCGAGCTCGCGAGCCCGCTCGGCCTGTTCGCCGAA
>DASUAS010000273.1:0-3804 GCA_035763625.1 Acidimicrobiia bacterium | reverse complement strand
TCACCTCGGCCTCCAGGAACTGAGGCAGGGAGCTCTCGCTGTCGGGCTCCTGCACCGCCGCGACGCGATCACCGCCGAGGATCACGAGGACGTAGTCGTGCTCGTGCTGGTGCACGTTGCTGTCGGCGCCGGGCGCGAGCGTCAGCTCCCAGATCCGCACCCGGTCGTTCTCGAACACGACCTCGTCACCCATGGGTCCGAGGACCCGGTTCGCGCTCACCTGGCTCATGCTTCCCCCTCGGTGCGTCGACCGCCGATCCCGGCCAGGCAGAATTGCACCAGGTGGTCGGCCTCGGCGGCGGATGGTCTGGTTCCGTGGACCAGGTGGTCGCGCAGCGTCCCGAACGCGGCGCGGTAGACGACGACCGCGTCGTCACGCGCGTTCGCGGCGCCGTGGAGCGCGACGATCGCGGCGGCGAGCAGGTCGACGAGGAGATCGACGGAAGCCTGCTGCTCCCGCGGGAACAGCTCGGCCAGCCGGTCCTGGTCGGCGACGAAGGGCTTGGTGCGCCCCGCCGCCCGCGCGTCGGACGCCTGCGCCAGCACCCCTTCGATCCAGGCCCGTACCCGCGCCTCGGGTGTGCTCGCCCGCTGCATGCGGCGCTCCAGTGAGCCGACGAGGCGGCGGCGGCCGTCGTCGAGGAGCAACAGGAACAGCTCGTCCTTCGACTGGAAGTACCGGTAGAACGCCTGGGTCGAGAGGTTGGTGGCGGCCAGGATCTCCCGGAGCGAAGGGTCGACGTTCCCGGAGCGCTCGATGAGCTCGTACGTGGTCTCGAGCACCCGCTGGATCTCGTCCGCGTACTGGCTGCGGCGGTCGCCGAGCGTTCGGTCGACGGCCCGGTTGGCGAAGGTGTCGGTGAGGTCGTTGGCCAAAGCGTCGCTCCCGAACAGCCAGAGCAGTGATCTGCTACGGTCAGAACAGTACTCTCTCGGGGGGTGGCGCGGATGGAACGTGAGCTGCTGCTCACCGGCATCGGTGGTCAGGGCATCCAGCTGGCCGCGCAGGTGCTCGCCCGAGCGGCGATCGCCGAGGGCCGCGAGGTCCAGATGTTCGGCAGCTACGGCGGGATGATGCGCGGCGGCAACACCGAGGCAACGGTGGTCGTCGCCGACGGCGGCATCGAGGCGCCGCCGACCGTCGCCGACACGTGGTCGGCGATCTTCATGCACCACGACTTCTCCGGTCCGACGCGCGCCAAGCTGCGACCAGGGAGCCTCGTGCTCGTGAACGCGACCGTGTTCGAAGGCAGCTTCGACGCCGACGTCTACCGCGTCGTCGAAGTCCCTGCCACCGACATCGCGGTCGATGTCGGGAACATCATGACCGCGTCGATGGTGATGCTGGGCGCCTACGTCGCCGCCACCGACATCGTCGCCCTCGACTCGGTGGATGTCGCCATCGCCGCGTCGCTGCCCGCCTACCGGTCGCAGCACGTCGCGCGCAACGTCGACGC
This sequence comes from Acidimicrobiia bacterium, assembly GCA_035763625.1. Taxonomy (GTDB): domain Bacteria; phylum Actinomycetota; class Acidimicrobiia; order IMCC26256; family DASPTH01; genus DASUAS01. Next base: position 2,347 of record DASUAS010000273.1, on the reverse strand, counting down.
GGTGCGCGCCGGCTTCGACGTGGCACCCCGCTCCGTCGCGCCGGCGTGGGAGGGAGTGCTCACATGAGCGCGACAGTGCGCACGCGGGGGACGGTGGTCATCGACGTCGACATGTGCAAGGGCTGCGATCTCTGCATCGACGCGTGCCCGCCGCGGGTGCTGGAGATGACGGTGCACGAGGTGAACTCGCGCGGCTACCGCTACCCGCGGCTGCTGCCCGGGTGCACGGGCTGCCAGGCCTGCGCGTGGATCTGCCCCGACTTCTGCTTCCAGGTGTACAAGTACGACACCCCGCTGGAACTGCCTGCGGTGGAGGCGTCGTGACCGCGCTCGCGCCCGCCGAGCTGCGCGAGGGATCGGAGGCGATCGCCGACGCGATGGTCGCCGCCGGCTGCCGATTCTTCAGCGGCTACCCGATGACGCCGTTCACCGAGGTGCTCGAGCACATGGCGGCGAAGTTGCCCGGGGTGGGCGGCACCTGCATGAACGCCGAGAGCGAGCTGGAGGCCGTGGGGATGGCGTGGGGCGCGGCCGCCACCGGCACGCCGAGCGCCACCGGATCCACCGGCCAGGGCCTGTCGCTCATGCAGGAGTCGCTGGCCGAGCTGTGCCTCGCCCGCATCCCGATGGTGGTGCTCAACATGGCGCGCGCGCAGGGCGACTACTGGCAGTCCACCCGGGGTCCGGGCCACGGCGACGCCCGCATGCCGGTCCTCGCGCCGATGGACGTCCCGGAGGCCACCGGGCTCACCCAGCTCGCGTTCCACCTCGCGGCCACCTGGCGCAACCCTGTGTTGCTGTTCGGCGACTACTACCTCGCGCACACGTCGTCGTCCGTCGCGATCGACGCACGCGACTTCGGCGCCCCGCCCGCCGACGACTGGTCGCTCGACGGCTCGACCAGCGGGTCGGGACACGCACGCCTGCTGTCGCCGCTCGGCACCACCAAGCGCAACGATCGCGGCGGCTACGACCTCGCCCAGCACTACTCCAACTGCGCCGCGCACACCGACGCCATGCTCGCCGGGATCGAACCGCTCGCCGAGACCGCGCACACCGACGACGCCGACGTGGTCGTGGTCGCGTTCGGCACGCCCGCCAAGTACGTGCGGGCCACGGTGGCGCGGCTGCGCGCCGAGGGCGTTCGGGTCGGGTTCGTCCGGCCGATCACGCTGCTGCCGTTCCCGACCGCCGCGGTCGCGAGCGCGGTCGAGGGTGCGCGTGCGGTCGCGGTGTACGAGAACAACACCGGGCAGATGGTCGACGACATCCGCCTCGCGGTCGAGGGACGCGTGCCGGTTCGCTTCATCGGGCGGGTCAGCCTCGACAGCTCCGGGTTCGGCATCGCGCCCGACCTCGACAGTGGATACCTGCGCGAACGGATCCAGGCCGTCGTCGACGAAGGAGGCTCGCGATGACCGAGCGCTACGTCCCCACCGACGCGCCCCCGGCCGAGCCCGCGCGCCTGGTCGACGACTTCACCCCCACGCTGCTCGACGTCGGCGAGCACAGCCTGTGCCCGGGCTGCGGCGAACCGATCGCCATGCGCATGGTGCTCGAGGCGATCGAGGAGCTCGACGCGGTGCAACGCGCCATCGCCGTCTTCGGCATCGGCTGCTACACCGCGTTCTCCAACAACCTCGACGTCGAGGTGCTGCAGGCCCTGCACGGCCGGGCGCCGTCGCTCGCCACCGGCGTGAAGCGGGCGAAGCCCGACACCCTCGTGGTCACCGTGCAGGGTGACGGCGACATGGTCAACGAGGGCCTCCAGGAGGTCCTCCACACCGCGGCGCGAGGTGAGCGCGTGTCCTGCTTCATGCTCGACAACGGGGTGTTCGGCGAGACCGGCGGTCACATGACCGCGACCACCGCGCTCGGTCAGCGGACGAAGAACACCCTCGACGGTCGCGACGCGCGGCAACACGGCTTCCCGATCCGGGTCAGCACGCTCATCGCCGAGCTCGACGGCGCCGCGTACGTGGCCCGAGGTGCTGTGAACAACGCGGGCAACGTCGCCCGCACGAAGAAGATGATCCGGCGCGCGCTCGAGGTGCAAGAAGCCGGGCTCGGCTTCTCGTTCGTCGAGATCCTCACGATGTGCCCGACCGGCTGGTTCGTCGACACGCCCGACGCGCCCGACTACCTGACGTCCACCTTGGCGCCGGTGCACGCACCCGGTGTGTTGAAGGACGCCGCCACCCTGGAGGCGGGCGAATGACCACGATCGTGGTCGCCTACCCCTGGAACGCCGACGACGCGCTCCTCGCGCCGTTGCGGGAGCGGTTCCCGGACCTCGACATCGTGGCCCAACCCTTCCTCGGCCAGTTCAACCGCTACCAGCCCGACG
>DASUAS010000272.1:0-7017 GCA_035763625.1 Acidimicrobiia bacterium | reverse complement strand
CGCGCTCGTAGTCGACGCAGCTCTCGGCGATGAGATCCTCGAAGACCGCGAGGAGGAGCCGGTCCTTCCCACCGAAGATCCGGTAGAAGGTCTGGAGCGCGACGCCTGCTTCCTTGACCAGCTCCTGGGTCGTGAACTGGTCGCCCCGTTCGGTGACGAGTCGGCGGGCGGCGGCGACGATCGCCTCCGCCTGCTCGATCTGGCGGGCGCGTGAGCGCTGCACCACCTCCGAGCGGTCGGCCACCCGCTCCGCCCAGGTCGGGAGCGATGGCGTGGGAGGCGGCGGCGGTGACGTCGTGCTCGCCGTCATCGCGGGCTCAACACGACGAGCGGGATCACCCGCTCGGTGCGGGTCTGGTACACGTCGTAGTTGGGCCACTGCTCGGTGACGATCTTCCAGAGGCGCGGCTTCTCGTCGTCCGACGCGGTGCGCGCGGTCACCGGGATGTGGTCGCCCTTCACCTGCACCTCCGCCTCGGGGTCGGCGGTGATGTTCAGGTACCACGAAGGGTGTTGCGGCGCGCCACCCATCGACGCCACCACGAGGTAGTCGTCGCCGTCCCGGGCGAAGATCAACGCCGACGTGCGGGGCTCGCCGCTCTTGCGTCCGGTGGTGGTGAGGAGCAGCGAGGTGGCGCCGTTCCAGAGGTAGCCGACCTCGCCGTCGGACTCCCGGTACGCCTTGATGTGGTCGTCGCCGATCAGGGTGATGTCGGGAGCGGTGTACCCGGGTTCGTTCACGCTGGTGCTCCTGTCAGTCGAAGAGGACGGGGATCGCGGTCGCTCCCCGCTCGTAGAAGCCGATGTAGCGCGGCGGTTCGGCGTCGGGGTCGAGGCGGAGGTTCGGCAGACGGTCGAGCAGCGCGTTGATGCCCACGTACATCTCGGCCCGCGCCACGTGCATGCCGAGGCACACGTGCGGACCGTTGCCGAACGCGAGCGACGGCTTCGGCGGTCGCGTGATGTCGTACTCGTCGGGTTGCTCCCAGCGCGCCGGGTCGCGGTTCGCGGCGCCGAGGCAGAGGTGCAGCACCGCGCCCTCGGGGAGGTGCGCGCCGAAGAGCTCGGTGTCGCGCGTCAGGTGGCGCGAGAACATCGGGTCGGTCGGCATCCATCGCACCGACTCCTCGATCGCTGCCCGCACCAGCACGCGATCGGCCTGCACGCGCGCCTGGAGGTCGGGGCGCTCGAGGATGGCGGCGAGCGTGATGCCCAGCTGCTTCCACGTGGTTCCCGAGCCCGCCGCCAACAGCAACATGGCGAACGACAGGATCTCGGCGTCGGACAGGCGGTGCGAGACACCGTCCTCGTCGGTGTACTCCGCTTCGACGAGCACGCTGATGAGATCGTCCTCGGCCCGTTCGCGCCGTGCCGCGATGATGGGCTCGAGGATGCCGAACACGCGCGGCTGGTCGCTCATGAGGAACTCGCGGATGACCAACGCCTGCTCGACGCTCACCCCGAAGCTCCCGGTGATGGTGAGCACGGGGATCGCCGCCGCGAAGTCGACGTTGAGCTCGGCGCGGCCGTCGTCGGCGAACTGGTCGATGAGCGCGTGGACCGTCTGGTCGATCCAGTTGTTGATCCACCACTCGGCCTTCGCCGGCACGAACGACGGTTGCACGAGCGCGCGGTAGCGACGGTGCTGGGCACCGCCCATCGCGAGGATGCTGTTGAACACCCCCGGCTCGCTCGTGTCGATCACCTCCTCCGCCGCGTGCGACGCGAAGAGATCGCCGTCACGGAACGCGGCATCGCAGGCCTCGAAGCTGAACGCGGAGAAGTGCGGTCGGTCGGGGTACGGCAGACCTTGGAAGAACCAGTCGCCCGGATATCCGGTGAGCTCGTGGACGACGCCCTCGTGCACCGGGGCCTGCTCACGCAGTGCGTGCCACTTCGCGTACGGGTCGTCGGTGTATCCGCCGCCCGAGTGCGCGTTGTAGCTGCTGCGCAGGTCGAAGAGGCGACGCAGCTCGTCGCGGTCGAGCAGCTGCGCGTCACCGGTCGCGGTCATCGTGCGACGTAGCCCCCGTCGACGGGCAGCAGCGCGCCGGTGACGTTCTTCGCCGCGTCGGACACCAGGTACACCGCAGCCTCGGCGCAGTCCTCGGCCAGGATCGGACGTCCCAGTGGGTGCATCGAGCCGACGCCCGCCGCCATCTGCTCCTTGTCCTCCTCACTCACCGTCATGCCCATGGCGTTGGTGAAGTTGGTGTACGGCATCCCGGCCGGGCAGATCGCGTTGCAGCGGATGTCGAACGGTGCACCCTCGATGGCCGCAGCCTTCGTGAGCTGGTGCACCGCGCCCTTGGTGGAGCCGTAGACGCTCCCACCCCAGGAGACGAGGCCGGCGACGGAACCCGTGTTGAGGATCACGCCACCGTCACCCTGCTGCTTGAACTGCTTGATCGCATGCTTCGACCCGTTGAACACGCCCTTGGCGTTGATCGCGAACAGCCGGTCGAAGTCGTCGGACGTGTGCTCCTCGAAGATGAGGCCGGGTCGTGGCGTGGGCACGCCGACGTTGTTGAACATGATGTCGAGACGGCCGAAGGTCGACACCGCCAGCGCGATGGTGGCCTCGACGTCGGCCTCGTTGGACACGTCGCACTGGTCGGCGACCGCAGTGCCGCCGGCCTCCTCGACCAGGCGGACGGTCTCCTTGGCCCGGTCGAGATCGACGTCGGCGACGACGACCTTGGCGCCCTCCTCGGCGAAGCGCAGCGCCGACGCGCGTCCCACGCCCGATCCCGCGCCCATGATGACGGCCGACTTCCCCTCGAGCAGCATGCTCACGCTCCTTCGTCCTTCAGATCGTCGTTCTCGTCGTTCACGATCTTGATCGCGCTCGTCGGACACGCCTGGACCGCGTTGCGGATGGCGTCGATCGGATCGCCGGCAGGGTCGATCACCACCGCCTTGGTCTCGTCGTCGTGCGCGAACGTGTTGGGCGCGTACACGATGCACATGCCGCTGCCCATGCAGAGCTCGCGGTCGACGACGATGCCCGCCACCGGTCGCGCTGCGTTCTCGTCAGGCATGCGCGAGCACCGGGGGCTCGGCCGGGGTGAAGCGGTACAGCTTCTCGGCGTTGCCCCGCAGCAGCTTGTACTGCGTCTCCTCCGGCAGGTGGCCGATGCGGTGCTGCACCACGCTGATGCAGTTCGGCCACGTGGAGTCGGAGTGCGGGTAGTCGGTCTCGCACATCACGTTGTCCTCGCCGATCTCGTCGAGGCTCTTGATGCCGTGCGCGTCGTCGATGAAGCAGCCGTAGATGTGGTCGCGGAACGTCTGGCGCACGTCGAAGTCGTCGAGGTCGAGATCTTCGTCGGCGGCCGCGTGGCCGAGGAACGACATCTTCTTCACCCAGTGCCGCTGCTTGTCGACCACCTGCTCGGCCCGCTCGAGGTAGTAGGGGATCCAGCCGATCTCGCCCTCGGACAGAGCGATCTTGAGGTTCGGGTAGCGCTGGAACATCCCGCTGAACATCCACGAGAGCATCGCTCCCGACGTGCGCATCGCACCCCACGGCAGGTTGGCGATGAACGGGACGTCGGGCGCGATCTGGGGCACCTGCGACGACGAGCCCACGTGCATCGAGACCACGAGCTCGAGGTCGTCGGCTGCAGCCATGACCGGATCCCAGTAGCGGTCGCGGTCGTGGATGGTGGGCAAACCCAGGGGCGCCGGGTTCTCCGAGAACGCGAACGTCGTCGCACCCTTCGCCGCGCAGCGCTCCATCTCCGTCACCGCGAGCCGCGGATCCCACATCGGGACGAGGAACAGCGGGATGTAGCGGCCCGGCGCGCTGCCGCACCACTCGTCGATCATCCAGTCGTTGTACGCCTTCAGGCAGACCAGCCCGAACTCCCGGTCGCTCGCCTCCATGAACAGCTGGCCACAGAAGCGGGTGATGGTCGGGAAGCACAACGACGCGAGCACGCCGGCGCGGTCCATGTCGTCGAGGCGTGCCACCGGGTCGTAGCACCCGGGCCGCATCTCGCGGTACGGGAGCGGCTCGGGGCTGAACTCCTCCTTCGACTTGCCCGCCACCGCGCTGAGCCCGGAGCTCGGGTAGCGGTTGCCGTCGTACACCCAGTAGTCGAGGCCGTTCTCGTCGAGCTCCATGTGCGGCGCGCGGTCGCGGTCCTTCGCCGGCACGCGATCGAGCCACACGTTCGGTGGCTCGAGGATGTGGTCGTCGACCGAGATGAGCCAGTCGAGGTTCCGCGAGGAGTTCGCTGAGTCACTCACTTGAGCTCCCCGATCGCCATGTGCTTCACCTCTTGAAACGCGCGGATACCCTCGGGGCCACGCTCGCGGCCCAGCCCGCTCTGCTTGTAGCCACCACCCGGCGCGTACGCGCTGAACACGCTCGTGTTCACGTTCACCGCGCCGGCCCGGAGGCGACGCGCGACGTTGGTCGCCGCGCCCACGTCGGCGCCGTACACCTGGGCCGAGAGGCCGTACGTGCTGTCGTTGGCGATGCGCACCGCCTCGTCGAGGTCGTCGTACGACAGCACGCCGATGACCGGGCCGAAGATCTCCTCCTGCGCCGCCGGGTTGGTGTTGTCGGGCAGATCCAGCACCGTCGGCTCGAAGTAGTAGCCCTGGTCGAGCCCGGCCGGGCGATTGCCACCCTGGGCGACCTTGCCGCCGTGCTCCTCGGCCAGACCGACGTAGCGCTCGCACCGGTCGCGCTGCGCCGCGCTGATGACCGGACCCATCATCGACGTCGGGTCGGTGGGCGGGCCGACCTTGAGCGATCCGTACGCGCCGCTGACCGCGTTCAGCACGTCGTCCTTCCGCTCGCGCGGCACGACCATGCGGGTGGCGGCGACGCACGCCTGGCCGGCGGTCATCGCCACCACCATCATCGCTCCGGTCGCGGCACGCTCGACCGCGTCGGGCAGGTAGATCTGCGCCGACTTCCCGCCCAGCTCCAACGCCACGTGCTTCACCGTGGACGCGGCCTGGGCGAGGATCTGCTTCCCCACCGTGGTCGAGCCCGTGAACGACACCATGTCGACCGCGCGGTCGGTGGTGAGCATGGTCGCGCCGGTCGCACCGGCTTCGACGACGACGCTGAGCACCCCTGGCGGCAGACCCGCGGCGTCGGCGGCAGCGCCGAAGATCAGCGACGAGATCGGCGTGAGCGGGCTCGGGCGCAGGATCACGGTGTTCCCGGCCATGAGCGCGGGGATCAGCTTCTGGAACGCCATGAGCACCGCCGCGTTGTACGGCGTGATCGCGGTGACGACGCCGACCGGTTCGTGCCGGCGGATGCTCAGCGCCACGCGTCCCGTCACCAGCTCGTCGACCGGCACCGGGTTGAAGTCCTCGTGCGACATCGAGAGGTACAGCTCGATGGTGTTGCGGGCCAGCGTGGCGCCGCTGCGCAGCTGCATGCCCTCGGCGAACATGGTGGGTTGGCCGGCCTCGGCGACCATCGTCGCCACCAGGGACTCGCCGTTCGCCTCGATGTGGTCGACGAGCGCGTGCACCATGCGGGCGCGCTCGGCGCCCGACATCGCCGGCCACGGGCCCTCGTCGAACGCCCGGCGGGCCTCGGCGATGGCGCGGCGGAACTCCCCGTCGGGCGTCACCGACAACTCGGCGACCTGCGACTCGTCGGCCGGGTTCTCGACCGCCAGGGCCTCGTCGCCCTCGACCCATCGGCCGGCCACGTACGAACGTCGCTCGGAGATCACTGCTGCCACCGACTCATCCCCCCATCCGATGCGTCCGATCCGTTTCGGCGCTGCTCGTGTGCCGTCGCAGCACACCGGCAACGCCAAATCGAGATGTCTAGAACGACGTTCTACTTAACACGGAACCAGCTAGCTCGCAAGGGGCCACGGGCGGGGGTTCAGGCGCGCCGGTAGGCGACGGCGCCGCCGTAGTGCGGCGAGCTGTGGCACGCCACGCCGACCTCGGCGCGCACCCGTTGCCGGTCGCCCGCGCGACCGGCGAGCTGCAGGTAGACCTCGAGCATCTGCGGGACGCCGTGCATGCGGCCGTTCCCGAGGGCGCCGCCGCCCGACAGCGCGGGCAGCCCGTCGGGTGCGTCGCTGTCGATCCCGCCCGACGTCACGAACGCGTGCGCCTCCCCCACCGGGCAGAAGCCCAACGCCTCGAGCCAGAACCAGACGAACGGCGAGAAGCCGTCGTACACCTGCGGCAGGTCGACGTCGCCGGGCTGCAGGCCGGAGTGCTCCCAGAGCCGCCGGGCGGTCTCGAACGCGGTGTCCATGATGTCGTCGAGCGGCCAGTGCTGCGGGATGCGTCGCGTCGTCGGCGTGCCCATCCCGAAGCCGCTCACGAGCACCGGGTGGTGCGGGAGATCCCGCGCCCGCTCGGCGGAGGTGAACACGAACGCGGCGACGCCGTCGACGGGGATGTCGCAGTCGTACATGCAGATCGGATCGGCGATCACGCGCGCGGCGAGGTAGTCCTCGGCGGTCAGGGGCTTGTCGTGCCAGAAGGACCACGGGATCCGCGCGCCGTTCTTGCGCGCCTCGACCACCACCGCAGCCATCTCGTCGCGCGTCGCGCCGTAGCGCTGCAGGTACTCGTTGTACGGGAGCGCGATCATCGCCAGCGGGCCGAAGTAGCCCTGCGGCGCCATCCACTGCATCGACCCGCGTGCTTCGCGCATCGGGTTGCCGTGGTACTTGCCGACCGGGTTGTGCAGGGCCCGGTGCATCAGCACGTAGTCGGCGGCGCCGCTTGCGACTGCGTTCACGGCCAGCTCGACCGAGCCCGGGATCTGGCCGTAGCCCTGGAAGCCGCTCGCCCAGCGAGGGTTCACGCCGAGGTGCTCGGCCATCCAGTTCGCGCTGACGATGCTGACACCGTCCTCGATCGTGTGGGCCCCCGCGGTCGGGAAGATCGCGCCGGTCGTGAAGCCGTCGATCTGCGCGACCTCGAGCCCGGCGTCGGCGATCGCCGACTTCGCGGTGTCGAGGGCGACTCCACCAAGCGGCTTGCGGGCGTGACGCTCCACCGGCGACTGCG
>DASUAS010000271.1:0-2310 GCA_035763625.1 Acidimicrobiia bacterium | reverse complement strand
ACCGACTCGGCCACCGCACCCAGGTACGCGGCGAGCGACTCGCCGCGCGCGCACAGCTCCGCGTCGAGGATCGCCATCTCCACCGCGGCCTTGGCCATCGGGTGGCCCTTCACATCGGCCAGGTCGCCGGCGACCCGCTCGGCCGACACGTCGGCTGCACCCATGAGCCGCGGGAGCAGGAACCTCTCGATGACGTCCTGCGCCCCGTCGACGTACTCGGCCGAGTACAGAGGCTCGTTCATGGCCACGCACTCGCCCCAGCCGTCGGCGTCGGGACCTTTCACCCGGACGAGCAGCGCGTCGCGCGCCGTCTGCGTCCCGAACGACGTCCGGAACGGCAACACGAGGGGCATCGCAACACGGACCAGGTCGACGGACTCGATCTTCACCGGTCCTCCCTCCGGCCGCGCTCCAGGATGTAGCAACCGTCGCGGGTCATCGACGACGCTACGTAACCGGCCCTGATCGCCGCGCCCATCGTCTCGCGAAGCGCGCTCCGCCAGCGAAGGGCCAGCTCCGGGTCGGATCGGCGAAGCTCGATGATGTCGCGCGGCACCTGGCACGACAGCACCTCGGCGCCCGCGGGCAGTCCACCGGCCACGACCGGACGGTCGTCGCCGTCGCAGACCAGAATCTCCATCGGCCGATCCTGCGCGGCGGGTCCGTCCGCGCCGCCGGGGATGCCCGGCCTGACGTCCCACACGGTCAGGCAGCGGTCGGTGGGGTCTCCGGCGTTGATGCCGTCGTTCATGGGGCCGTAGAAGTCGGGCTCGTACTCCTCGATGCGCGTGCCGAGCTTGACCAGGTTGAACCAGCCGTTCCGTCTCACGAGAGGATCGAAGGTCCAGGTGATCCGCTCGTACCCGTGCTCGGCAGCCCACTCGTGCTGGTGGAGCTTCAGCGCGTATCCGATGCCCCGTCCCTGGCATCCCTCCACCACACCGGAGATGTGGGAATGCAGCGCGCGTGCGGAGAGGTCGCCCCATGCGAATGCGAGCGAGGCGCCGACGAAGCGCTCCCCGTCCCAGGCGCCGACGAGGTAGTTGCGCGTGTGCGCCAGCGCCTTCATCACATTCGTCGGTACCGCCCCGTCGTCGCCGCCCCAGATGTCGTTGAACAGATCGAATGCCAGTGCGATCTCGTCGACGGTCTCGAGGTCGCGGATCCGGAGGTTCGGTACCTCCCGCATCAGAGCAGGCGGCTGATCAGCCCGGCCAGGAGCGCGGCCCGCTCGGACATGGAGGCGACGTGCACCCACTCGCCCTCGCCGTGCGCCTTGCCACCGACGGCACCGAGCCCGTCGAGGGTGGGCACGCCGATGCCGGCCGTGAAGTTGCCGTCCGAGCCTCCCCCCACGGCGACGCCTGCGAGCTCGGGCAGACCGAGATCCGAGACCACCTCGCAGGCGAGGCGGAAGAGATCCGCCGAGGCCTCCTTCGCGAGCGGCGCGCGGTTGATGCCGCCGACGATCGACAGCCTGGTGTCGGGCACGTGGGATTGCAGGGCTCTGATGGCTTCGTCCACCCGCTCCTGCTCGGCGGTGGACTCGGCGCGCGCGTCGACGTGGAGCACCGCTTCGGCCGGGACCGTGTTGGTGGTGGTGCCGGCCGAGGCGACCGTGGGGGTGACGGTGGTACCTATCTCGGGTCGGCCGAGCGTGTTCACCGCGAGCACCTGGTGGGCGAGCTCGACGGTGGCGTTGGCGCCCTTCTCGGGCTCGAGGCCGGCGTGGGCCGCGCGGCCCTCCACCTTCACCTCGTACATGGACGTGCCTTTGCGTGCGATCTTCAGCGCGCCGCCCTCCGCGCTCGGCTCGACGACGAGAGCCGCGGACGCGCCGCGAGCGAGATCCTCGATCAGCGTGCGCGACGTCTGTGAGCCGAGCTCCTCGTCGGAGTTCAGCACCACCGTGACACCGTCGACCGGCTTCGACTCGGCGACAGAGGCGATGGCGTGGAACATCTGCACGATCCCGGACTTCATGTCGAACGCCCCGGGCCCGGTGGCGCTGCCGGCGGCGTCGTCCACGGAGAACGGCCAGCGGGCGAGCGTCCCCTTCGGCCAGACGGTGTCGAAGTGGCCGACGAGCAGGACCCTGGTAGCCGGCTGGCCGAAGCGCCACACGAGGTGCACCCGCCCGTCTGCAGCCTCGACCCGTTCCGCCTTGGCGCCGGTCAGGTCGTGGGCGAGTCTCTCGATGGCCGAAGCGCACTCACGGATGCCGTCGATGTCGGTCGACCCGGACTCGATCCCGACGAGGGTCGCGAGATGCTGGAGCATCGCGGAGGTGCGCTCACGGAGGTCCACCCC
>DASUAS010000270.1:0-5387 GCA_035763625.1 Acidimicrobiia bacterium | reverse complement strand
AGGCGGAGTGGTCCGGTCCGCCGCGGTCGGGCCGGTGCCCATCGGCGACGTCGACGCGCGCGTCGCCACCCCGATGCCCACCGGGGTCGGCGAGCTCGACCGGGTGCTGCAGGGCGGCCTCGTCGCCGGTTCGGTCACGCTGCTGGCGGGCGAGCCCGGCATGGGCAAGAGCACGCTGCTCCTCCAGGCCCTCGGGCGGCTCGCGGCCGGTGGCACGACCTGCCTGCTCGTCACCGCCGAGGAGTCGTGCGCGCAGGTGAAGGTGCGGGCCGAGCGGGTGGGGGCACTGCACCCTCGCCTGCTCGTGGTCGCGGAGACGTCGCTGCCGCACGTGCTCGCCGATGCCGCCGGCGCCGCCCCGCAGGTGCTCGCGGTCGACTCCATCCAGACGGTCGTCGACCCCGACCTCCCGGGCGCGCCGGGTTCGGTCACCCAGGTGCGCGACAGCGCGCACCGGCTGGTGCAGCACGCCAAGGAGCACGGACGCGCCACGGTGCTGGTCGGCCACGTCACCAAGGAGGGAACGCTCGCGGGGCCGCGTGTGCTCGAGCACGTCGTCGACACGGTCCTCTCGTTCGAAGGCGACCGCGGGCACTCGTTGCGCGCGCTCCACGCGCTGAAGCATCGCTTCGGTGCCACCGACGAGGTCGGGCTGTTCGAGATGACCGAGCACGGTCTCACCGACGTGCCCGACGCGTCGGCGCGCTTCTTGACCGACCGGCGTCCGGGGGTGCCCGGCTCGGCGGTGGCCGCGGTGCTCGAAGGGGCACGTCCGATGCTGGTCGAGGTGCAGGCCCTGGTGATGCGCACCGCGGCGCCGATGCCGCGGCGATCCGCGGCGGGCATGGAGTCGGGCCGCCTGGCCATGCTGTTGGCCGTGCTCGAACGCCACGCCCGGGTCGCATGCGCGGGTGCCGACGTCTACGCCAGCGTCGCCGGTGGGCTGCGGGTCACCGAGCGCGGGCTCGATCTCGCGCTCGCGCTCGCGGTGGCGGGTGCCCAGCTCGACCTCGTCACCACGCGCGACACGGTGGCGATCGGCGAGCTCGGCCTCGGAGGCGAGGTGCGATCGGTTCCACAGCTCGAGCGTCGCCTCACCGAGGCGGCGCGGCTGGGCTTCCGTCGCGCCGTCGTCCCCGCGGGGGTGCGAGCGGTGGGGCGGCTCGACGCGCTGGAGCTGCTCGAGGTGGGCAGCGTGCGCGACGCGATCGAGGAGGCGCTGCTCCCCGCGGGCTGAGCGACCACTTGCGGTATCTTTGGGCCACTCGCCGGCACCGAGGGCGTCGTGAGCATGAGCGAGCCGGCCAACCCGACGGGGTGACCGGCGAGGAGCGAGCGACCATCGGAGGAGGAGAGCCCCGCAGTGCCTGCCCAACCGCGATCGGAAGCCATGATGGTCGCCCTCCGGCTGGTGGCGCCCGGGACGCAGCTGCGCGAGGGCCTCGACCGCATCCTGCAGGCGCGGATGGGCGCGTTGATCGTCGTCGGCGACGGTCCCGAGGTGCTGTCGGTGTGCTCGGGCGGGTTCCTGCTCGACGCCGAGTTCACGCCGCAGCGGCTCTCGGAGCTGGCGAAGATGGACGGCGCCATCATCCTCGCCTCCGACACGTCGCGCGTCGCCCGGGCCAACGTGCACCTCGTCCCCGACCCCGACGTCCCGACGTCCGAGACCGGCACTCGCCATCGCACGGCCGAGCGCGTCGGCCGTCAGCTCGACGTGCCGGTCATCACGGTGTCGGAGGACATGTCGCTGGTCGCGATCCATCGCCGGGGCGAGAAGCACACGCTCGAACCGATCCCGCGCGTGCTCGCGCGCGCCGACCAGGCGCTGCAGATCCTGGGTCGCTACAAGGCGCGCCTCGACGCGGTGAGCGGGTCGCTGTCGGCACTCGAGGTCGAAGACCTGGTGACCGTGCGCGACGTCGCCACCGTGCTGCAGCGCGCGGAGATGGTGCGTCGCATCGCCGAGGAGATCGAGGGCTACGTCATCGAGCTCGGGGCCGACGGCCGGCTCGTGATGCTGCAGCTGGACGAGCTCATCGGCGGCGTCGAGGAGGATCGCCGTCTGGTCGCCAAGGACTACTACCAGGAGTCGGGCGACTACGAGCTCGCGGGCGTCATGCACCTGCTCGCCCAGCTCGAGGACGAAGACCTCCTCGACCTCGGCATCGTCGCGTCGGTGCTGCACCTCGACGCCGACGTCGGTATCGACGGCGCGCTGCAGCCGCGCGGCTTCCGGCTCCTGCACAAGATCCCGCGCCTCCCCGAACTGGTGTCCGACCACGTCGTCGGCCGGTTCTCCAACCTGCAGAAGATCATGCGCGCCGGCCTCGCCGACCTCACCGAGGTGGAAGGTGTCGGCGAGGTGCGGGCCAAGGCGATCAAGGAAGGTCTGTCTCGCCTCGCCGAGACCTCGATCCTGGAGCGATACGTGTAATGGCCGAGCTGCACACCGGACCGCACGAGGTCGACGTCGAGCACATCACGCTGAAGGGAGTCGACGGGGCCGTGGTCGACGCGATCCACTCCCGCCCCGACGGCATGCCGATCGGCGGGCTCGTCGTGCATCCCGACCTCATGGGCGTGCGCCCGCTCTTCGACGACCTGTGCCGCCGGCTCGCCACCCACGGCTTCGCCGTCTGCGCGCCCGAGCCGTTCGCCCGTGCGCCGATCGACGTGCGCGGCGACGCGGATCCGAGCGCGCGCTTGGCCCACGTCAAGGAGCTCGACGACGAGGTGCAGCTCGGTGACCTGGATGCCGCAGCCGACTACCTCGTGGTGCACGACGACGTGCGCGAGGTCGCGGTGCTCGGCTTCTGCATGGGCGGGATGCAGGTGCTGAAGGCGGCGGCGACCGGTCGCTTCGACCGCGCGGTCGTGTTCTACGGGATGATCCGGGTGCCCGACGACTGGGTCGGCCCGAAGCTGCGCCAGCCGCTCGTCACCGCCGGCGACGTGTGTCCGACGCTCGCGATCTTCGGCGGGAACGATCCGTACACCCCGGCACCCGACATCGACGCGTTGCGAGCCGCATGGGCGGATCGTCCCGACTGCGAGATCGTCGTCTACGACGACGCCGAGCACGGGTTCGTCCACGCGCCGGAGCGCGAGGCCCACCGCGCCGCCGACGCCGCCGACGCGTGGCGCCGTGTGCTCGCCTTCCTCCACGCGGATTGATCCAGCCGAGCGAGCGGGGGGGCGGGTCGCGCGGGCCTGGCGATCCGGGCGAGGAGTCGGCTCCGCCGGTCCTCGCCCGCCAGGACGGAGCGAGCGGAGGCGAGCGACGGGGGAATCAGAGCGTGGCGCGCTCGTGGAGGGCCTGGCGATCGAGGATCCGGTAGCGGTTGCGACCCTCGACCTCGATCCAGCCGAGCCGCGTGAACAGCGACAGGGCCTTGTTGACCCGCTCGCGGCTGGCGCCGACGAGCCCGGCGAGGTCCTCCTGGGTCATGGGCAGGCGGAACTGGTCGGCTCCACCTGCGATCTCGAGCAGTCGCTTGGCGGTGCGCGCCGGCACGTCGAGGAAGACCGCGTCGGCGAGCGACTCGTCGGTGTTGCGCAGACGGCGGGCCAGCAGGCGCACGATCACCCAGAGGATGGTGGGGTGCGCGTCGATCGCCGCCCGCACCGCCTCGTAGCCCAGCACGATGAGCTGGCTCTCCTCGAGCGCACGGGCGTCGGCCGAGCGGGGGCCGTTGTCGAACAACCCCAACTCGCCGAAGAGCGAGTCCTCGTCGAGCACCGCGACCAACGACTCGCGCCCGTCGGGGGAGCGGGTCAGGATCGCGACGCGACCGCTGATGATCCCGAACAGCTCGCTGGCGGGATCGTCCTGGCGGAACAGCACCTCGTTGCGGTTCACGGTGCGGGTCGTGGCCTGCTGCCGCAGTGCCTCGAGCGCATCGGCCGGCAGGGCCCCCAGCAGTTGCGTGGTCTCGAGGATGGGTCGGTCCGGCATGGTGCGCGAAGCGTAGTCATGCCGACACGGCAGGTGGGTGAGTCTCCCGGGTCGCCCGGAAGGCCGCCGCGGGGCCTCTGGTATCCTGGCTCTCCCGCCGATTCCCCGGTCCGTCCCGCCGGACCGCCACCGGCACGCCCCCCGCAGCGGCAAGGAGCATCATGACGTTCGACGTCGGCGACAAGGTCGTCTACCCCCACCACGGTGCGGCCACCATCGAGCGTCGTGAGAAGAAGGAGGCCTTCGGCGAGAAGCGCGACTACCTGGTGCTGCGCCTGGCCTACGGCGATCTCACCTTGATGGTGCCGGCCGACAACGCCGAGGAGATCGGCCTCCGCGAGGTCATCAACGACGAAGAGGTCGAGGAGGTGTTCGCGGTCCTCCGCAAGAAGGAGGCGCGGATGCCCACCAACTGGTCGCGCCGGTTCAAGAACCACGTCGAGAAGCTCAAGAGCGGCGACATCTACCAGGTGGCCGAGGTGGTGCGGAACCTGTCGATCCGCGAGGCCGACAAGGGCCTGTCGGCGGGGGAGAAGCGGATGTTGGCGCGAGCCCGCCAGATCCTGGTGTCGGAGCTGACGTTCGCGCTCAACGTCGACGAGGAGGCCGCCGAGGCCCGCCTCGACGAGGTGCTGAAGAGCGAGGACAAGCCGCCGGCGAAGAAGGCACCGGCCAAGAAGGCCGCCGCCAAGAAGTAGCGGAGTGAGCGGAAGCGAGCGGGGTGTCCCCGCGAGCAGCGAACGACCCAACGAGGCGTCGAAGATGGCGGTTCCGCGCGTCTGGGCGGTGATCGTCGCCGCCGGCTGGGGTGAGCGCTTCGGAGGTCCGAAGCAGTTCGCGGAGCTCGGCGGGGCGCGCCTCGTCGACCACGCCATCGCCACCGCTGGGGCCACCTGCGACGCGGTCGTGCTGGTCGTCCCCGACGCCGCCGACTGGCGCGGCGCGGAGGTCGATGCGCTGGTGACCGGGGGGGCGACGCGTGCCGAGTCGGTGCGGGCGGGGCTCGGCGCGGTGCCGGCCGGCGCCGACGTCGTCGTCGTGCACGATGCCGCCCGCCCGTTGGCCACGGCCGCGCTGTTCCACGCCGTCATCGCCGCGGTGCGTGACGGCGCCGACGGCGCGGTGCCGGGTCTGGCGGTGACCGACACCCTGAAGCGCGTCGACGACGTGCGCGTCACCGCGACCGTCGACCGCGTGGGCTTGGTCGCGGTGCAGACACCCCAGGCGTTCCGCGTCGACATCCTGCGAGCCGCGCACGCGGCCGGCGCCGACGCAACCGACGACGCCGCTCTGGTCGAGGAGCTCGGAGGCACGGTGATCGTGGTGCCCGGTGACCCGCGCAACGTCAAGGTCACGGGTCCGGCCGACCTCATGATCGCCGCGGCCCTCCTCGAGCCGTCGTGACCATGATCGGAAGCGGGGTCGTCCA
>DASUAS010000269.1:0-5228 GCA_035763625.1 Acidimicrobiia bacterium | reverse complement strand
GTGCTCGGCACGCGCCCCGCGAGGGCACGGGGTGACGCCTGGCCCTGGCACCTTCGCTTCGCCAACCGGCGCCTGGCCGGGACGGTGACGCGCCGCACCGGGATCGCGCTCACCGATCTCGGGCCCATGCGCGTCGCCCGGCGCGCGCCGCTGCTCGCGCTCGACCTGCGCGACCGCAGGTTCGCGTGGCCGTTGGAGATGGTGCTGCGCGCCGCGGACGCGGGCTGGCGCATCGGGGAGACGCCAGTCGCGTACCGCGCCCGGGTGGGCCGCTCGAAGGTGACCGGAACGTTCGGCGGCGTCGTGCGCACGATCCACGACATGCGGGTGGTGCTGCGGTGACGACCGTCGTCGTGATGGCCAAGGAACCGCGACCGGGACGGGTGAAGACCCGGCTCTGCCCGCCCTGCACGCCCCGGCAGGCCGCCACCATCGCGGCGGCGGCGCTGGCCGACACCCTCGCCGCGGTCGACGCCTCCGGCTGCCACGCCCGGGTGTTGGCCTTCGCCGGGCGCTCGGAGTCGTGGCGGCGGGCCGGCTGGTCGGTCGTCCCGCAAGTTGCCGGTGGCCTCGGCCAGCGCATCGGCGCCGCCGTCGCCAGCTTCGCTGGACCCGTGCTCGTCGTCGGCATGGACACCCCGCAGCTCACTCCGACCGTGTTGGACGACGCGTGCGCGCGGCTCACCGCCCCCGACGTCGACGCCGTGCTCGGTCCCGCCGATGACGGCGGCTACTGGGCGATCGGCTTTCGCGATCGCCGCGCCGGCGCGTTCGACGACGTGGAGATGTCGACGTCGGACACCGGACGACAGCAACGGGCCCGGCTCGACGCGCTCGGCCTTCGGGTCACCGAGCTCCCGCGCCTGCGCGACGTCGACACCATCGAGGACGCGCGCTCGGTGGCGGCACTGGCCCCGGCGTCGCACTTCGCGCACGCGCTCCAGACGTCGGTCGGTGCGCGATGACCCTGGGGCTCGAAGCCGCATCAGCGCTGCCGCGGCTGTGCACGGCCGACGGCCGCGTGCTCGACCTCCCGGTCGAGCGCTGGTTCGGACCGGCCGACGCCGCCGAGCAGCGCGCGCTCGACCACGCCGTGGGACCCGCGCTCGACATCGGGTGCGGTCCCGGGCGCCACCTCGTGGCGCTGGCCGAACGGCGGGTGTTCTCCCTCGGCATCGACGTGTCCAGCCCGTTCCTCGACGTCGCACGGCGGCGCGGGGTCAACGTGCTCGAGCGTTCCGTGTTCGACCGCGTCCCGGGTGTCGGTCGCTGGCGCAGCGCGCTGTTGTTCGACGGCAACATCGGCATCGGTGGCGATCCCGAGATGCTGCTGCGACGCATCGCCGAGCTGCTGCGCAACGACGGCCGCGTCGTCGTTGAGATCGAGCTGAACGACGACGTCGACGAGGTGCTCCTGGTCCGCGCCGAGTCCGCGCGAGGTGCCGGCCCCTGGTTCCAGTGGACGACGGTCGGGCCGCGTCGTCTGTGCGCGATCGCCGAGCAGCTCGATCTCGCCCTCGATGAGCTCTGGTGCGACGACGGCCGCGGCTTCGCGCGCCTCGACCTGAAACCATGAGCGCGCCCGCGCCGCGCTTCACCAGCGCGCTGCACGACGAGCGGACCGCGGCATGGCTCGGCGTCGCGCTCGGCGTCGCGTTCACGACGTGCTTCGTGACCGGGCTCTGGTCACATCTCCAGCAGGACCCGCCGTCGTGGTTCCACCTCTTCGCGCGCCCGGCCGGGCTCTACCGCTTCACGCAGGGGCTCCACGTGGCGACCGGGATCGCGTCGATCCCGTTGCTCCTGGCGAAGCTCTGGACCGTGTATCCCCACCTGCTGCGCCGCCCGGTCGTCACCAGCGTCGCGTCGGCGCTGGAGCGCGTCACCCTGGTGCCGCTGGTGGGTGGCGCGATCTTCCTGTTGTTCACCGGGCTCGCCAACATCAACCTCTGGTACCCGTGGCCGTTCAACTTCCGCACCTCGCACTACTGGATCGCGTGGGTCACCGTCGGCGCGCTCGTGGTGCACGTCGGCGCGAAGTTCACGACCACTCGCGCTGCGCTGGCGCGCCCTTCCCGCGCCGCGCCGGCAGTTGCACCGCGCGCCGACGGACCCGACCGAAGGCAGTTCCTCGGGCTGGTGGCGGGGGCATCGGGGCTGCTCACGGTGTTCACGGTGGGCCAGACGGTGTGGCCGCTGCGGAAGCTCGCGCTCCTCGCCCCGCGGCGACCCGACACCGGACCGCAGGGGTTCCCGGTCAACCGGTCGGCGTCGGCCGCCGGCGTGACCGACGCGGCACGGGATCCCGGGTTCCGGCTCGTGGTGGACGGCAGGGTCCGGCGACCGCTGTCGTTCTCCCTCGACGAGCTGCGCACGCTCCCCCAGCACGAGGCGACGCTGCCGATCGCGTGTGTGGAGGGTTGGAGCGCGTCACGCACGTGGCGCGGCGTGCGGGTGCGCGAGCTGCTCGACCGCGCGGGTGCGAGCGCCGACGCCCGCGTGCGGGTGCAGTCGCTGCAGGCTCGGCTGGCGTACCGCTCCTCCGACCTCGACTCCGACCAGGCGCGCGACGGTGACACGCTGCTCGCGCTCGAGGTCGACGGTGAGCCACTGCATCTCGACCACGGCTTCCCGGTCCGCCTCATCGGCCCGAACCGTCCCGGCGTCCTGCAAACCAAGTGGGTGCACCGGTTGGAGGTCTCGTGACCACATTCAACCAAGGGGACGCGCGCGGGGAACCGGGGCGTGGCTTCTGGATCGGGCTCGCGCTGGGCGCGCCAGTGATGGCGTACGGCGTGGCCGAGCTGCTGCGGCAGGCCGGTTGGTCGCGCGCGGTGGCGGCCGGTCGTTGGCTCGCCGTGGGGCTGCTGCTGCACGACCTCGTGCTCGTGCCGGTCGTGCTGCTCGTCGTGTGGTTGATCGGGCGCACCACGCCGCGCTGGCTGCGCACGCCGCTCCAGGCCGCGGTGCTCGGCAGCGGCCTCGTGCTGGCCGTCGGTTGGCCCGCCCTACGTGGCTATGGCGACCGCGTCGACAACGCGACCGTCCACCCGCTACACTACGGCAGTGCGGTGCTCACCGTGCTGGCGTCGGTGTGGGCAGCAACCGCGGCGTGGGCGGCGCTGCGCTGCGCGTCGCGAGCACGCTGGCGGCGCGCACGAGGACCCTCCGCAGCCGCTCCAGGTTCGCTTCGAACATCGCGAACACCTGATCCTGGGTGACCGGCGCGACGCCGTCGTCGCCGATCAGCCCGGTGTCGTAGTCGGTGACCAACGCGAGCCCGGCGTACGCGATGCCCGCTTCGCGTGCGAGCGCCGCCTCCGGGTACTGCGTCATGTTCACCAGGTCCCAACCCATGCGGGCGAACCAGCGCGACTCGGCGCGAGTCGAGAAGCGAGGGCCGTTGATCACGACGACGGTTCCGCCGTCGTGTGCGGTCGCACCCTCGGTGCGCGCGGCGCGGAGCAGCACCTGCCGCAGGTCGTGGTCGTAGGGGTCGGCGAGCGACACGTGCTCGGGACCGTCGGCGAAGTGGTCGTGGTAGGTGTCCTCTCGTCCCTGGGTGCGATCCACCAGCTGGTCGACGACCACGAGGTCGCCGGGCCGGAGATCGGGTCGCAGCGATCCGGCGGCGAACGGCGCCAGCACCGCCCGCACGCCGAGCGCCCGCATGGCGGCGACGTTGGCGCGGTAGTCGACGCGGTGCGCCGGCAGCTCGTGGTGGACGCCGTGGCGGGGCAGGAACGCGACGTCGACGCCCGCGACCCGGGCCACCGTGACCGGTGCCGATGGCGCCCCCCATGGCGTCTCCACCCGCACCGTCTCGGCGTCGTCGAGGAACGTGTAGAAGCCGGATCCGCCGAACACTCCGATGTCGGCTGCGGGCATCGGGGCGCGAGGGTCGACCATGGTTGCTGTCCGGTCCCGGGCGGCGGCTCGGATGACGGCTGGCGTAACCTGCCCCTCGCGTTGTTGGACCGAGAACGATTTTCTTGCCGGAGGGGACCCACCCGATGAGCACGCACCGCCCCATGGAGGGGATCCGCATCCTCGACCTCGCCGATCACACCTTCGTGCCGGCGGCCTCGGCCATCCTGAGCGACTGGGGCGCCGAGGTCATCAAGGTCGAGCACATCACGCGCGGCGACGCCGCCCGCGGGCTCGCCTCGACGGGCATGGCGATCTTCGCCGGTGACGTGTCGCCGATCCTGGAGCACGCCAACCGCGGCAAGCTCAGCCTCGCCCTCGACCTCGCGCAGGACGAAGGCCGCGAGATCCTCTACCAGCTGGCGGCGATCTCCGACGTCTTCCTCACGAACAAGATGCCGAGCGTGCGCGAGAAGCTCAAGACCGACATCGACGACATCCGCGCCGCCAACCCGAACATCATCTACGTGTCGGGCCACGGCTACGGCGCGCGCGGTCCCGACCGCGACGCGGGCGGCTACGACGCGATCTCGTACTGGTACCGCGGCACGAGCGGCATGAGCGCCAAGGCCCCCGACGCGAAGACCGTGCCGGGCATGCCCGCGCCGGCGTACGGCGACACCATCGGCGCGATGACGATCGCCGGAGGCATCTCGGCGGCGCTGTTCCACCGCGAGCGCACCGGTGAGGCCGACGTCGTCGACGTCTCGCTCATGAACACCGGCATGTGGGCGATGGGCGCGGGCATCGCGGTGTCGCTGCTCGCGGGCATGCCGTGGCACGAGCTCGCCGCACACACCGTCGGCCAGATCACCAACCCGCTGGTGCAGGTGTACGAGACCAAGGACGACCGGTTCCTCTCGTTGTGCATGCTGCAGGGCCACTACTACTGGCCGGAGGCGTGCGAGCGCTTCGGCATCCCGCAGTACGTCGACGACCCGCGTTTCGCCACCAACGAGCTGTTCATCGAGAACGCGCCGGTGGGCGCGGAGCTGGTCGCCGAAGCGATCAAGCAGAAGACGCTCGAGGAGTGGAAGGCGCAGCTCCAGGGGATGAAGGGCCAGTGGGCGCCGGTCCAGGACACCATCGAGGTCCAGACCGATCCGCAGACCGTCGCCAACGGCTACCTCCAGGAGATCCACTCCAAGGGTGGGACGCCGTTCACGCTGGTGAGCACCCCGGTGCAGTTCAACGGCGCGCCCGCGCCCACCAGCCGAGCCCCCGAGTTCAACGAGCACGGCGACGAGATCCTCACCGAGAAGCTCGGCCTCGACTGGGACACCGTCGTCGACCTCAAGGTG
>DASUAS010000268.1:0-2949 GCA_035763625.1 Acidimicrobiia bacterium | reverse complement strand
GTGCTGAACTCGTCGCGCGGGAAGCCGTTGTAGATCCCGTCGGCGGTGTACACGTGCGACAGCGCGTCCATGTGCGTGATGCTGTGCGACGCGAGCACGAGCATGTCCTCGTTGGCACCCAGGCCGGGCGCGCCGCCCATCGTCGCGAAGGGATCCTTGTCGCTCGCGCTGGTGAGCGAGTAGCGACGGGGCGCGCCTCGGTAGTCGAAGATCGGCACCCCCTGCTGCTGGATCGGCAACGAGAGGCTGTAGACCTTGCCGGTCTTGCACACCTGCGTCGCCGCGAGCACGCGCTCGGGGGTGAGCAGGTTGAGCGTGCCTCGTTCGTCGTCGGCGCCCCAACGACCCCAATTGCCGGGGTCCCCCTGGTTGTCGTCGCGGCCGGTGGTCGTGGTGGTGTCAGTCATGCGCGGAGAGTCTTGCCGGAATCGCGGATCGCAGCCACGGCGGCCCGGCAGCCCTGAGGAAGGGGTGCCAGGGGGCCGCCGTGGGCGGAACGGTCGGGACGGGGAGCAGTTGCCTCATCCGTCCCACGAGATGGTCTCGCCCGGCGTGAGCACGGTGCCGTGGCGGGCCGCGGACAGCGAGTCGACCACCGGGCGGGGGTCTTCGTCGGGCGCGAGGCGCTGCGCCACCGTCCACAGCGAGTCGCCCGGGCGCACCACGGTGGTGGCCGCGACCCGGGTGACGCCGGAGTGGGCCGGGTGGCGCTCGGGGGCGTGGAGGGTGGACCCCCCGAGCGCGTCACCCGCCCGGGCCATCACGAGCACGAGCGCCACCGCCAGGAGGACGACGACGGCCCGTCGCCTCCAGTAGGTCGCACGGCTGACGACCCGGGCCGCACCGGCGGCAACGGCGCGGCGAGGCGACGTCGTGGGTCGCGGCCTCGCCGTGGCCCGGGTCGTGATCGTGATGACGCCTGCGTGCTGCATTGCTCTTCGGCTCCTGTTCGGTCCGCCGCTGGAGTGAGCGAACCACGGGGGTGTGACAGTTAATTCGGGAGCCGCCCGCTTCCGGCTCCGGACTCCCGACTGCTCGGGTGGGAACCGGCCCCTCGGGCACGCCGAACGCCTGTTCGCAGACTCGCACGAACGCTCGTTCGAGTCAAGAGAAATTGCGAACGGGTGTTTGCCCCGAACACGCGATCGTGTTACCGTGGCCCGATGACCGATTTGACCCCCCGCCAGCGCCAGGTGCTCGAGTTCATCGACGCCGAGGTCCGCCACCGCGGGTACCCGCCGAGCGTGCGTGAGATCGGTGAGGCGGTGGGCCTCTCGTCGAGCTCCACCGTGCACGCGCACCTCGCGGCGCTGCAGGACAAGGGCTACCTCACCCGCGACCCCACCAAGCCCCGGGCCATCGAGGTGCACCTCGACCTCGAGTCGGGCGCGCCCATCGAGCGCCGCCCCGTGCGCCACGTCCCCCTCGTCGGCGACGTCGCCGCCGGTACCGGTGTGCTCGCGGCCGAGAACATCGAGGAGACGCTGCCGATCCCGGAAGACTTCACCGGCGACGGCACGCTGTTCATGCTGCGCGTGCGCGGCGACTCGATGATCGAGGCCGGCATCTTCGACGGCGACTACGTCGTCGTCCGCCAGCAGCCCGATGCCGAGCCCGGCGACACGGTCATCGCCGGCATCCCCGGCGAGGAGGCGACGGTCAAGACCTTCCTGCGCCGTCGCAACAAGATCGTCCTGCGGCCCGAGAACCCCACCATGGACGAGATGGTGTTCGACCCCAGCGACGTCACCATCTACGGCAAGGTCGTCTCGCTGCTCCGTCGGCTGTAAGCGCGCCCGGGTCCGAAGCCCGTCACCGGAAGCGGGGCGCGACCTCCTCGGCGAAGAGACGCATCGAACGCAGCACGTGCTCCTGCGCGACGCCACCGACGCCCATCCAGCACACGACGTTGCGCACGCCGGCATCGTGCAGGATCTCGAGCTTGGCGCTGAACCCGTCGGGATCGTCGAAGAGCAGGTTCGTCGCGATCTGCTGCTCCCAGCTGTCGTCGGGGATCGTCGGGGGCGGTTCGCGCAGGATCAGCGACTCCCACTCGTCGGGACGCGCCGGCGCGCTCAGCGATGCGAGGCGGGACATGTGCCACTCGTACGGCTCGCGGGCGATCGCGTGTGCCTCGTCGCGCGTGGGCGCGAGCAGCGTGTAGAGCAGCACGATGGCGCGGTCGAGCATCAGATCGGTGTCGCGGGGTGATGCCTCGACGAGCTCGGCGTAGCGGCGGAACATCTCGCCGGTGGCCTCGACGGGCGCGAACGGTGACGCGTACGCGAGCGGCAGCCCGCGCTCGACGGTCTGCTCGATCGGGGTGGAGCCACCCACGCTCATGAGCAGCACCTCGCTCGCCGGCCGCACCGGCTCGGGCCAGGTGCGGATCTCGGGGAAGCGGAAGTGCTCACCGGTGCCGGCGAACCGCTCGCCCGACCACGCTGAGAGCACGACGTCGAGGCCTTCGTCGAGCCGGGGCTTGGTGACGTCCTCGGGCACGCCGAACACGACGTTCTGCGGCCACTGGTAACCCCGCCCGATGCAGAGGTCGACACGGCCGTCGCTCAGGCGGTCGAGCATCGCGGCGCGCTCGGCGAAGCGCAGCGGGTGCGTGAGCGACAGGTTCACCACCGCCGCACCGACGCGCACGCGCGACGTGCGACCGAGGAGGTACGTCGCCATGTCGATGGCGTCAGGGCACGCGCAGTAGTCGAAGAAGTGCTGCTCGGGCACCCACACGCTGTCGTAGCCGAGCGCCTCGGCGAGGTCGACGCGCTCCATCTCCTCCGCGTACACCTGCTCGGTGGTCGTCCAGGGCGGGACCTGGAACGTGTGGTACGTGCCGAACTTCATCGGTCGGGGTCCTCCGGTGGAAGGGTGGTGAGGAAGCTGCGCAGCTCCTCGACGAACGCGCTCGGCGCCTCGGCCGGCGCGAGATGGCTCGTC